>JAOASB010000003.1 GCA_025210375.1 Maledivibacter sp.
ATTAGAACAAGTAATGCGTAGGATATGTGGAAGTTATGTTTATTGGTACAACAGTAAATACGACAGAATAGGAAACTTATTTCAAGATCGATTTAAAAGTGAGCCCGTAGAAGATGATAAATATCTCCTAACTGTCCAGCGATATATTCATCAAAACCCTATTAAAGCTGGATTAGTAACTAATATAGAAGAATACAAATGGAGTAGTTATCATGAATATGTAAATAAAGCAGAGCTAATTGATATAGGCTTTACACTTAATATATTCAATAATGATAGAAAAAAGGCAATAGAAGGATTTACTCAATATAATAATGAGGTCAATGATGATGCTTGTTTAGATATAGAGAAAAGACGCCGCATAACCGACGAAGAAGCAAGAACAATAATAAAAAATTATGTAAGATAAACCATGCATCAGATTTACAAAACTTTGATAGATGTACAAGAAATATATATTTGAGAAAACTAAAAGAAAAATACAAGTTATCAATTAGGCAAATCGCTAGACTTATAGGTATTATTCCAAAAGCATAATAGTGTCAACAACTCCGTCCCTGCGACATGCGTCCCTGCGACATGTGCGTCCCCGCTACATATGGATGAAGAAATAGTAAAGGATTCCAAGACTTTAAATGAGAGAGTAAGAAATATTATAAGTGAAAATTTGAACACTACTCTATAATGGAATAGTGTTTTTTAATAGACAAAGGGACTTCTCTGCCTTTTACCTAATGACATGGATGTAGGGCATATACCTTAATCGAAGAAAAGACGATAGTTCCATAGTGAAACTATCGTTTCAGACTGTAAACTCCTGGATCAGCAGGAGCTTTTATTGTATCTTAAATTAGTCTTTAGAATATTGTTTTCAGGTATTTCAATACATTTTAAAAGTAAAGAATATCGTTAAAGCCTAAATAAAAAGCATTGCTAAACTCTATTTTTAAGATGTTAGCAATGCTTTTTTGCTTATGCATAATTTAGAACAAAAAATTTTTAAAAATATTTCATCTTCCTTTAATGCTCATGATGATATTCCCACCATTTACAAGTATTTGGATCATGCTCTCTTAGTTTAGCTTTCCAATCATTGATATATTTTTTTAAATTATCAATATTCTCTTCATGTGTCTCAATTCCAGCTTCTAAAGCTTGTTTATCTTTTTTTAATTTTTCAAGTGTAGCCCTGTCCGCAGCTGCATTATATGCGTACTCAAGTGATAGTTCGGGATTAGTTGTAGCATAAAAAGCAGCTAGATATTTATTTTGTGTATAGCTCTTTTCAGTATCAGACATTTCACATTCTACGTTATATATTTTCATATTTATTTCTTCAATTTTACTTCTTTGTTCTAAAACCAAGTCGTTGTATCTAGCAATTTTATCCATCCAACTTTGTTGATCTGGGCAGGTTCCATTTATCAAATCTCCGTAAGCAGCAAAAACGTTAAGAGATGTAATGGTGAAAACTGATAAGATCATAATACATATTAACAATTTTTTTTTCATAAAAAAGCTCCTCTCATTAATTATTATAAAATATGCGCGCAAAAGAAGTATAGCATAAAAAAAAAAAAAAATGTAGAAAAATGTAAAAAAAATAAAGTTGTAATATTATGAATATTTAAAATTAATTTATGGATAAGAATATCTTAAATAGTATTTTACAATATTATTCCTTCAAACCATTGGAATTACTAAATTTAAAATATCAGTTAATTTTAACATTTGGATATGAAATGATTGTAGCAACAAATAAGTAATATAATTACAAAAAAAGAAAGCCTTGAAAATGATGGATAAGGCAAGAAAAATGAATGTGTGGGAGATTGAAGGATATATAGTATTTATCCCAATAATTTAGGTAAGGATTTAAAGGGTTGTCTCAAAATTTAGGCTATTGTCTTTGAGACAGCTCTTTTTTTATTGAAATAATATAAATAATTTACTAAATTAAGGTAAAAATAAATACATGATAGGCAGATTTGTAATTTATGGACTTTTTGGCTGGTGCATGGAAGTGTTTTGGACTGGGCTTGGATCTTTTTTAAAAGGAGATATCAAATTGACTGGGCAAACATATATATGGATGTTTTTCATATATGGCTTGGCAATTTTTTTTGAACCTATCCATCAAAGAATTGGGGGCTTAAATTTTATTTTAAGAGGAGGTATATATACGGTATTAATATTTACAGTAGAGTATTGTACTGGATGGATATTGAGAAGGGTCTTAGGCATATGTCCATGGGATTATAGCAACAGCAATTTTTCAGTTAATGGGCTAATAAGATTAGATTATACGCCTGTATGGTTTATAGCTGGGCTTTTATTTGAAAAAGTACACTATGGGTTAGAAACAATAGGTAGGGTTTTTAATATTTAGATCAAATTAAAGATAAACAACTTCAAGGTTTAATATATTTTAAATCTTAATGTTGTTTATCTATAGAGGAAATTGCATAACTCTGACTTGGCTAAACCTAATATGGGAATATCATTCTTAATTTGAATATTTAAGATATAGCATATTTGGTGGTATAGGTTTGGGGATTTTAAAACTATATATAGTAGATAGTTTTTGTAATAAGTAATTATGCAATTCGCTCTATATATAATTGTCGATTCACTCAATTTTATGAATGATATAAGAAAAATGTAAAATACTAAAAAATGTATGAGAAACTGGTTTTACTTTAACCAGATCAAAGGATGGAGGTTGTTTTATGGCAAAAAAAATGAAGACCATGGACGGCAATGAAGCTGCTGCATATGTTTCATATGCATTTACTGAAGTGGCGTCCATATATCCGATTACACCTTCTTCTCCAATGGCTGAATTAGTAGACCTATGGTCAGCAAAGGGGAAGAAAAATCTTTTTGGTCAGACCGTCAGAGTAGCAGAGCTGCAATCTGAAGCAGGGGCTTCGGGGTCAGTTCATGGGTCATTACAGGGAGGGGCTTTGACTACTACATACACGGCTTCCCAAGGCTTATTATTGATGATACCCAATATGTATAAGATTGCAGGAGAACTTCTTCCAGGGGTATTTCATGTAAGCGCCCGTGCTGTAGCAGCCCATGCATTATCTATATTTGGGGATCATCAGGATGTAATGGCAGCTAGACAAACTGGCTTTGCATTACTAGCCTCTGGAAGTGTACAAGAAGTGATGGATCTAGGGGGAATAGCCCACTTATCTGCTATAAAATCAAGAATTCCATTTCTTCATTTCTTTGATGGCTTTAGGAATTCCCATGAGGTACAAAAGGTTGAAGTTATTGATTATGAAGATTTTAGAAGTATATTGGATTACGATTCCGTTGAAGAATTCAGAAATAACTCATTAAATCCTATGCGTCCTGTACTAAGGGGAACAGCTCAGAACCCGGATATTTATTTTCAAGGAAGGGAATCCATAAATCCTTTCTATGAAAAGGTTCCGGATATTGTTCAAGGATATATGGATGAAATCAGTAAAATCACAGGTAGAGAATATCATCCATTTAATTATTATGGAGCCCAGGATGCCGAGCGGATAATCATAGCCATGGGGTCCGTATGTGATACCATAGAGGAAACCGTCGATTATTTGATGGATAAAGGAGAAAGGGTTGGAGTAATAAAGGTTCATCTGTATAGACCTTTTTCACCCAAATATTTCTTCAAGATTCTACCACATACAGTTAGGAAGATTGCTATATTGGATAGAACTAAGGAACCCGGTGCTTTAGGTGAGCCCCTTTATGAGGATGTTAGAAGTTTATTCTATGAAAGGGATGAAAAGCCGGTTATAGTAGGAGGTAGATATGGATTAGGTTCTAAGGATACAACACCATCCCAAATTATTACAGTATTCAATAATCTCAAGGGAGTAAATCCTAAAAATAATTTTACAATAGGTATTATCGACGATGTTACCAATACTTCCCTAGTGGATCAAGGTGAAGTAGAAACCACACCAGCGGATACAATAAGCTGTAAGCTATGGGGATTAGGATCAGATGGTACAGTGGGAGCAAATAAAATTGCTATCAAAATTATTGGAGATAAAACTGATTTGTATGCCCAGGGATATTTCTCCTACGATAGTAAAAAATCCGGTGGAACCACAGTATCCCATTTAAGATTTGGAAAGAAACCTATAAAATCTTCATATCTAGTAAATAGGGCCGATTATGTAGCATGTCATAACAAGTCCTATGTATATCACTATGATTTACTTAAAGGACTTAAAGAAAAGGGAACCTTTGTACTAAATTGTCCTTGGAGGGAAGAAGAGTTAAGTGAAAAGCTGCCGGCTTCTCTTAAAAGATATATATGTGAAAATAACATACAATTCTACATCATTGATGCGGTAGGAATAGCCCATGATATTGGGCTTGGCGGTAGAATAAATATGATTATGCAGTCAGCCTTCTTTAAACTAACAGAAGTGATTCCAATAGAGGATGCTGTAAAATATCTTAAGCAATCTATTGAAGCCACATATGGTAAAAAAGGTCAAAAAATTGTTGATATGAACTTTGCAGCCGTAGATAGGGGAGTGGATGGATTTATTAAGGTAAATGTGCCGGAGTCATGGGGCAATGTACGGGATGAAGAAGTGAATGTAAAGGATGAACCAGAATTTATTAAAAATATCCTAAGACCTATGGCTAAACAAGAGGGGGATGACCTTCCAGTTAGTTCCTTCAAGGGTAGAGAAGATGGAACCTTTCCCCTTGGAACCACAGCATTTGAGAAACGTGGTATAGCCGTAATGATACCACAGTGGCAAACCGATAAGTGTATTCAGTGTAATCAATGTGCATATGTTTGCCCCCATGCAGTACTAAGGCCGTTTTTGCTAAATGAAGAGGAAAAGAAAAATGCTCCAGATACCTTTGAGACTAAGAAGGCCATAGGTAAGGGTTTTGACGGACTAGAATACCGTATGCAAATAAGTCCATTAGATTGTACTGGATGCGGCAATTGTGCAGATATATGTCCAGCACCCCAGAAGGCATTAGTAATGGTAAATGCAGAGGAGGAGACACCAAGGCAAACAGGAAACTGGGAATATGCCGTAAATAATTTGCCATATAAAGATGGTTTAATGAATAAGCATTCCGTAAAGGGAAGTCAGTTTGCCCAGCCACTGCTTGAGTTCTCAGGAGCATGTGCTGGCTGTGGAGAAACTGCTTATGTAAAATTAGCCACACAATTATTTGGAGATAGAATGATGATCGCCAATGCAACGGGATGTTCCTCCATATGGGGAGGTAGCGCACCATCTGTTCCATTCACCACTAATGCATGTGGGCATGGTCCTGCTTGGGCAAATTCCCTATTTGAGGATAATGCTGAGTATGGATATGGAATGTATTTAGCGGCAAAACAGATAAGAGAAAGACTAAGGGATTTGATGGAGCAAGGACAAGGAGCAGAGCTTCCTAATGAATGTAAGGAAGCCTTTACTGAATGGATAGAGGCAATGTATGATGGGGAAGCTTCAAAGGCGGCTAGCAAGAGGCTGTTATCTGTCATAGATAAACAGGAGTTTAGGGGAAATAAGATCGTTGATGAGATTATAAAGAAAAAGGATTATCTTGTTAAGCAGTCACAGTGGATAGTTGGTGGAGATGGTTGGGCCTATGATATTGGCTATGGAGGTCTAGATCATGTATTGGCTTCCGGTGAAGATGTAAATATTCTAGTTATGGACACAGAGGTTTATTCCAATACGGGAGGACAATCCTCAAAGGCAACACCAACAGCGGCTGCGGCAAAATTTGCTGCTTCAGGTAAAAAGATACGAAAAAAAGACCTTGGCATGATGGCGATGAGTTATGGCTATGTATATGTCGCTCAGGTTGCGATGGGCTCCAATATGAATCATACAGTAAAGGTCTTTGTGGAAGCCGAAAATTATAAAGGGCCATCCTTAATCATAGCCTATGCTCCATGTATAAGCCATGGTATAAAGACTGGCATGGGAACCTCCGTTGTACAGGAGAAAAAGGCAGTTGAATCAGGATATTGGCATCTATATAGATATAATCCTTTACTAAAACAGCAAAATAAGAATCCATTTGTACTAGACTCTAGAGAGCCTAAAGCATCCTTTAGGGACTATATACTAGGTGAGGTTAGATTTGCACAGATTGAGAATACCTTCCCTGATATAGCCCAAGAGTTGTATCTAAAAGCTGAACAGGATGCAAAGGATAGGTACGAAACATATAAAAGACTTTCGGAGATGCAGTATAATTAATAAAAGTTCAGGGACATTGAGTCCCTGAACTTTTATTTCTGATTTTTATCTACCCATTCCTTAGCATTTTCAACTTCAAATTTACTGGGCAAAGGAACTCTTGAATTTTTTTTGATGTGTTCGATATTTGCCCATGCCGCAGTTTCATGTTTTTCAATGGGAATTGACATGCTTTTTTCTTTATATTTATTATCTGACATATAAGCCCTCCTTTAAAATATTTTGTGAAATTATTTTCTTAAACTCGGATTATCCATAGAAAATTTTAAATCCTCCTGGGTTCCTTTGTCTTTAGGTCATTTATCAAATCCTTGATGTGCCGCCTTGGTATGCCTTCAAATTCTATAAATGCCTTAGAAATCAAAACCCTTTGCACTTTTCTAAACCTTCTATGAATAATCCTAGCTTAATTATTATTTGCAAAATAACAAAATATATATATTGAAAAATTCAAATAATATTGTTAAACCATCAAAAAGAAAGGCTGGTCAAGATGGACAAGGATATAAGAAATACTAAGGTGATTATTGGTATGTCAGGAGGAGTAGATTCCTCGGTTGCAGCCCTTCTACTAAAAAAACAAGGCTATGAAGTAGTAGGAATATTTATGAAGAATTGGAGTGATGAGGATGAACTTGGATTCTGCTCAGCCGAAGAAGACTATGAGGATGTTAGAAAGGTATGTGATCAAATAGATATACCTTACTATACAGTGAATTTTGAAAAGGAATATTGGGATAGAGTTTTTGAATACTTCTTGGATGAATATAAAAAAGGTCGTACTCCCAATCCAGATGTGCTTTGCAATAAAGAGATAAAATTCAAGGCTTTTCTAGATTATGCAATAAAACTGGGAGCTGATTATCTTGCGACGGGTCATTATGCAAGGGTAGATTTTCATGATGGAGGATACAGGCTGCTTAGAGGTATGGACGAAGGCAAGGATCAAACCTATTTTCTATGTGCATTAGGTCAATATCCTCTTTCAAAAACAATATTCCCCATTGGGCATTTAACAAAGGACAGGGTAAGAGGGATTGCCGCAGAAGCTGGATTAGAAACTGCTGGAAAGAAGGATAGTACAGGGATATGTTTTATAGGAGAAAAGAATTTCAAAGAGTTTCTCAGCAATTATCTACCCGCAATGAAAGGTGAAATCAAGAGTTTTTCCGGTGAAGTATTAGGAACCCATGATGGACTCATGTATTATACCATAGGACAAAGAAAAGGACTGGGAATCGGAGGTAGAGGTAGTGGACAGCCTTGGTTTGTTGCTAGTAAGGACGTAAAAAACAATATATTATATGTTGTTCAAGGTGAAGATAATCCTGCTTTATACTCAAAGGGATTAGTGGCTGAGGGGCTTCATTTAATAAGTGAAAAAAAACGGGAAAAGTCCTTCACCTGTACTGCAAAGTTTAGGTATAGACAAGAGGACAAGAAGGTCACCGTGCATATGAAATCAAATAATAGCTGTCAGGTTATTTTTAATAAACAACAAAAAGCCGTTACAGAGGGACAGTTTGTGGTTTTTTACGATGGAGAGGTATGCCTAGGTGGTGGAGTTATAGATGAGATATTGAAGTAATAAAAAAATCCATGGGGTATATTACTATGAAGAGCTTTATTTTGATATACCCCATTAAAAAATAAGTATAATATGCAAATTTCTCAATTATTAGCAAAAATAATTTCTTGAAAAGATATTAATAAATATGTAAAATATTATAGACAACTACCCCCCATAATCTAATACCTTAAATAGGATATTAACATGAAGATGGAGTGAATAGCCTTGAACAGACTCCTAAAGTTCTTTAGTAAAAACAAAGCAGTAAGCATTAGATATCTGAGTATTTTGCTAATATTGATTTATATACCCATGGCCTTATATGTAAACTTTGTTTATATTAGAACAATCGATGCAGTTGAAAAAGAGAAAATCGAGGATGTTGAACAAATATTGAGGCAGACTAGCAAGTCTGTCAATTTTGCATTGCATAATATTGAAAAGGGTGTTTCAAAAATTACCAAGCATAATGGCATACGAGTAAGTGTACAAAACTTTGAAACTCTAACTCCATTTTACAAAAGTAGGATATCTCAGTTCACAAAAGAGCAGTTTAATATCTTAAAAAATAATATTCCATATATTGAGGGATTTGTATGTATAAACAACAAGGGACATATTATTTCCTCTAATCACGACATAGTAATAAACGGTGAAAATTTTTTTGAAAGCAACTCCTTTAAAGAATTGGTTTCCAAGGAAAATGACTTTTTATGGCAATATGATGTTCCAGATTATATTTATTTTAAGTCAAGGGATGAGAAATTTTTATTTTTAGTATATAAGATATTTGATTTAGAAAACTCACAAAATGTAGGATACTGTTTTGTAACCATAGATTCCCATAGCTTTAAGGATTTATATAATGATACATATATCGGCAATACTGGAGGAGTTGTTATCTGCGATGGAGATAATAACCCTGTTCTGAGTACAAAAAATTATAATGTACCTAAACCAATATTGAATCATTTAGTAAAAGAACAGAACTTCTATAAAATGAATGAAGTAGATATTTCCGAGAACAGACATTTTGTTGGAATAGCTAAATTATATCCTATAAACTGGTATCTTGTAGCTACGGTACCGAAGGATGAGCTGACTAAAACTGTGAAAAAGAATTTTAAAAACAATTTCACGCCAATCATTCTTATAAGTCTTGTTACTGCATTGGTGATAGTTATTGAAACTTTGATACTTTCTAAAGTAGTCACGGAAAAGGAGATGGCAAACTATCGTCTAGTATTGAGTGAAAAAATGAATGAAAAGCTGAGGGTGTACAAACATGATTTTACAAATCATTTACAAATAATATGGGGACTTATGGAGCTTCAGCACTATGATAAGGCACTAAGCTATTTAATAAAAGCAAGTAATGAAGGAGTTACCATAAAAGAAAAATATGAGATAGGCATTCCAGAGATAGAGTCAACCATTTTTTCTATTTTATCAAAGGCGAGGGAACGTAATATTGAAGTAGTATTAGACTGTATAAAACTTCAATCGGATTTACCCGTTAAGATTTATGATTTAACTAAGATATTATCTAATCTATTAAAGAATGCTATTTATGCCTTAGATAAGGCAGAGTCAGAGGAGAAAAAGCTTATAATAAAAATATATGAGGATCTAGGTGAGTATGTATTTGAGGTGGTTAACAATGTACCACTTATTCCCCAAAATATGAAGGAAAAAATATTTGAAAAGGGATTCACTACAAAGGGAAAAGACGGAAGTGGATTAGGACTTCATATAGTTAAAAAGCTAGTTGAAAAAAATAAAGGTAATATGGAGCTTTGTGTGGATGAAGAGGGTAATCATTTCATAGTAAGGTTCCCCTATTAATATAAAGTGAGAGAGAATTCGTTTTAATGAATTCTCTTTTTTCTTTTTTATTGGGTATATTTTTGCAGGGCTACATACAAACTAATAATACCTTTATTGGATTAAATGTTTATTAATAGAAAAAAATTCTTATAAAAATATATGAAGGGTGACGATATGTTTAAGATATTAAAAGACAAAATACTAGGCAAAAAAAATCGGAAAACAGTTGTAACTGCAGAGGATTGGAAGCTATATAAGGATTTGGATGAAAATATAGAGCTATTTAAAAAGATATTCAATAACGATGATACGATTAGATTCAGAGGATTTGAAACCAAGGGGCCATCTTCCTTAAAATGCTGTTTAGTTTTTATAGATGGGATGGTAAATAAGGAAATCGTAAATGAGAATATAATTCAACCCGTAGTTGAGCTTTCGCCCCAGGATTTAGATATAGATAAAAAAGTAATAGATATTTTTAAAGACAGCATAATTGTTTCTAGTACAGTTAAAATACAGAAGGATGTTTATGACCTATTAAGTTCATGCTTATATGGAGATGCTATTTTATTGGTGGATGGTTTTAATGAAGCCCTATTAATAGATTCTAAGGGTTGGAATACAAGATCCATAGAGGAACCAAGCTCTGAGAGAATAGTTAGGGGACCAAGGGAAGGCTTCAATGAGGCTATTATGACAAATTTAACATTAATAAGGAGAAAAATAAGAAGTACTGATTTAAAATTCAAATTTAGGGAATTAGGTACCCGTACAAAAACAAAGATTTGTATTTGCTATGTGGAAGGCTTAGCCAGCAAGGAAATACTCGCTGAACTGAATAAGCGATTAGATGATATAGAGATAGATGGAATATTAGAATCCGGATATGTAGAGGAGCTTGTCAAGGATTCTCCATTATCTCCATTTACAACCATAGGAAATACTGAAAGACCAGATATAGTAGCAGGCAATTTACTAGAAGGAAGAATTGCTTTGATAGTAGATGGAACGCCCCATGTTCTCACCTTACCCCATGTTTTTATCGAATATTTTCAAGCAAATGAGGACTATTATCATGGTTTTATCTATGCCTCAATAAATAGATTTATTAGAATATTTGCCTTTTTCCTTTCAACCAGTGTCCCTGCCATATACATAGCTTTAACCACCTTTCATCAGGAAATGATACCTACGCCGCTGCTTCTTAGTATTTCTGCAGCAAGGGAAGGAGTACCATTTCCCACTATAGTTGAAGCACTGTTTATGCTCCTTGCCTTTGAGATACTAAGGGAAACTGGAGTTAGACTTCCCAAGCCCGCCGGTTCCACAATAAGCTTTGTTGGGGCATTGATCCTAGGCGAAGCTGCAGTTACTGCAAGATTTGTTAGCGCACCCATAGTAATAGTTACTGCTTTAACTGGTATATCTAACTTTCTACTGCCTCAAATGGTGGGAGCATTAATAGTTGTTAGACTCATATTTTTATTGTTATCTGCTTTTTTAGGACTCTATGGTTATATCTTTGGAGTTATAGGTTTATTCATTCATCTTATGGCCATGAAATCCTTTGGAATACCGTATATGTTGAACATCGGTTCTTTAGATATGCAGGATATAAAGGATACTGCTATTAGAGCGCCATGGTGGGTCATGTATCTGAGACCTAAGCTTATTGGGGATAATAATAAAGTCCGACAAACCAATGATGGATTGCATGAAAAGAGGTAATAGCATGGGAAAGAAAAGATTTCTAATAGTCCTCTTAATAATGACCAGTTTATTCATACCTGGCTGCTGGAATTATAGTGAAATTAGTGATAAAAGAATAGTTTCAGGAGCAGCAGTAGACTATAACAAAGAAAAAAATATGCTTGAATTGACAGTAGAAATAGTAAGGCCCGTAATGGAAGGTGGGCAAACCCAGATCAAGCCTGAAAATTTTACTGGTCTTGGAGATAATTTGTTCAATGCAATAAGAAATTTGATATCTAAAACTGGTAAGAAGGTATTCTGGAGTCATGCCAAGGTGTTTATTTTGAGTGAAGATATAATTAAGGAAAAAGAAAAATTCTTAAGTATTATTGATTTTATTAAACGGGATTCTGAGACTAGGGATGACATAATGCTTCTTGTATCCAGGGAAGAAACAGCAAAAAAGATTTTTGAAACAAATGCTAAGGTACAAGAAATTAACTCTTTTCACCTTGAGGATATGCTTCAGAATCAAAAAAGTATATCCAAGTATCGTGCAGTACCTCTTTGGAAATTCGTTGATGAACTATCCACTGAAGGAATATCACCCACCCTGCCCACTGTAAATATAGCTGAATTTAATAAAAAGAAGATTGGGCAGATATTTGGAACCGCTGTATTTAAAGGACTAGAAAAGATAGGCTGGTTAAATGGAAGCGAGACAAAAAGCTTTTTGTTTGTTATCGATGAATTAAAGGGGGGGACATTAGTAACGGAGGAAACAGAAATAACGAAGGAACCAATAAGAATAACCTTTGAGATATTTAATAATAAAACTAAAGTAAAACCCATATATAGGGATGGAAAGCTTACTATGAAAGTGGACATTAAAACTATGGTCAACATTATTGAGATAGATGGAACCTTAGATTTTATGGATGAAAAAAATCTAGGAATGATTCAAAAAAATGGAGAAGATACCATTGAGAAAATGGTGCAAGATGTAATCAAAAAAGTACAAGAAGAATATAAAAGTGATATTTTTGGATTTGGTGCTATTGTCAGTAGAGAAATGCCAGAGCTATGGACGGTATTAAAGACCGATTGGGAGAATACTTTTTCTAAGCTAGATGTAGAAGTAGATGGGACTTTGAACATAAGGGGTAGTGCATTGAGATCAAAAACAATAAAGATAGGAGACTAAAAATGTTTGTTCTAGTGATATTAGGATATCTCATAATTGGTACCATAGAGATGGTTCCTTTATATAAAAAAAATAAAACAAAGGAGCTTGTTGTATATAGCATCTTTTTTGCAGCTGCTTTTATCATAAGCTTGCTTTTGATACTAGGAGTAGAAATCCCAAGTCCTGCGAAGGGTATAGAAACCATAGTCAATGCAATATTAGGAAAGTAATTATTAATAATAAAGAGGGTAGTAGCATGAAGAAAATATATTTTTTAATAATAGTAATAAGTTCATTTATGCTTGCAGGATGTTGGAATTACAGAGATGTAAACAAAATGAGATTCGTAGCCGGAGTTGCTATTGACTATGATAAGGAAAAGAATGAATACATCAGTACCAGTGAAGTTGTTAGGCTTATAGAAGGTGGACAAAGCTTTGGGAGTACATTGTTTCAAAGTAAGGGGCTTACGGTATTTGATGCCGTAAGGGATACAGTAATGAAGAATGCCAGAAGATTATATTGGGGCCATGCAAAGGTCATAATATTAGGCCCGGACATTGTGGATAAGAATATATTATCCATACTGGATTATGCCAGTAGAGATTCAGAATTTAGAGACGATATATGGATATTAGTTTCAGCAGAGGAAACAGCTAGTAAAATATTTGAAAAAACCTTTGAAAAACGTGAAAGCATAACCTCCTTCCACATAGATGATATATTAAGAAACGAAAAAAGTATTTCTACATATCATGGCATTCCTACGTGGAGGTTTATTAAAGATATCTATGCAGAAGGAATCTCTCCCACACTTCCAATGGTGAAAGTCGCAAAGAAGAATGGAGAAAAAGTTGCAAAAGTTGGTGGGCAAGCAGTTTTTAAAGGGAATAAAATAGTAGGAACCCTAAATGAAATTGAAACCAAAGCCTATTTATGGGTTATAAACAGGATAAAAGGTGGATTAGTTACTATAGAAACCAGTGCAGCCGGTAGGAAGGTAGACGTAACCATGGAATTGTTCAGTAGCAAGACAAAGTTAAAACCTAAAAAAATAGGGGATAAGATAATTATGATGATAGATATAGAAAGCGATTTTGGTATAGCTGAAATAGCTGGCAATGTAGATGTTATAGAAAAAAGTGCTAGGGAGATATTGAAAAAAGATACGGAAAAAGAAATAAAAAAACAGGTTGAAGATGTAATAAAAAAGGTACAGAAGGAATACGAAAGTGATATATTTGGATTTAGTACAAAAATAAAAGCTAAGATGCCAGAGGAATGGAGAAAAATCGAATCAAATTGGGATATGGTTTTTAGTGGAATGAAAACAGAAATAAATGTAAAGGTAAATATAAATGGCAGCGCATTAGCATCTAAACCCATAAAGGTGGAAGACTAAATATATCTAGGAGGAAGTATCATTGAATAAAGAATTAATATCAGATATTCAGGGAATATGCTTAATTATTTTATTTATTTCCGGTAGTACACTAGCTTTACCAACTGGTATTGCTGCTGGGAGAGATCTTTGGCTGGCTATATTATTGGCATTAGTTCTTGCAATTCCACTGTATCTAATATATTCCAGACTGCTTTCACTTTATCATGGTAAGGATATATTTGGTATACTAGAGGCCGTATTTGGAAAATTCTTTGGGAAAGCTGTGGGATTAATATTTGTTGTATATGCTTTTCATCTAGGTACACTGGTATTAAGGGATCAAGGAGACTATCTTGTAGCTATTTCCCTACCAGAAACTCCCATTATCATACCAACAATAATAGTAGTTATACTGTGTACTCTTGTGGTGAAAGCAGGTATAGAAGTGCTAGGAAGATGGTCAAAGCTTTTCGTAATATTAAATGCACCAATTCCAACGATTATGATACTTATGTTGATTCCTCAAATGGATATTTGCAATATTATGCCAATACTATATAAAGGCACCAAGCCATTTTTGAAAGGCACCCTACAAGCATTATCATTTCCATTTGGAGATGTAGTAGTTTTTTTGATGGTTTTTTTTGCTTTAAAATCAAAAAAATCTTCATACAATGTATTTATCAAGGGATTGTTATGGGGAGGATTTTTAATAATCGGGGTTTCCCTTGCTGAGATACTGGTCTTAGGTGAGGATTTATACGCAGCGACTTATTTTCCAAACCATAGTGCCGCTAGCAAGGTTAGTATTGGAGATCTTTTACAAAGGTTAGAGGTTATTGTTATAGTAGCAACCTTAACTTCTTTTTTTGTTAAAATAAGCATATGCCTATTGGCTGTTTGTAATGGCATATCTAAGATATTGGGTTGTAGAGAATATAGATTTATAGTAGCACCCATAGCCTTGCTCATGTGTAATTTCTCTTACTTTATCCATGATAATATCATTATGAAAACTAAATGGGTAGATAGTATAGGCATATACTACTTCTTGCCTCTTCAAGTGGGGATACCTATTCTTATTTTAATAGCAGCTGAGATCAAACAAAGACGAATCAAAAACAATACGAGAAGAGTAAATAGAAAATAAAAGAATTTTTTGAAAAATTTCATTTCCTATTTTTTGAAAAATTATTATAAAGCTTACCTATGGAAGTAATATTGTTTATTTTGAAACAAGGATTGTTATAAATAAGTGGTTTTATAATAGGTAGACCTAGGAATTTTATTAATCTATCCAAATCCTTATTACTAAACTTATCTATGGCCCCACGAAGCTTTCTCATATTTGCTATATTATTTATCTGATTGCTTAATAGCTCATTAATATCGAGATTATTATATATAGCTTTTGCAGTCAAGATTCCACTTTCTATGGCTGATATGAAACCAAAACCTAAAAAATTATCTACTAAGCCTCCAGAGTTCCCTATTAGGAAGATATTATTTCTTTGTAATGTTTCTACAATACCTGTATTAAATTCATAATCTCTAGTGGATAGGATTTTATATTGAAGATTTTCTTTAGATAAAAAATTCTTCCAATAATAATCTAATTCACTTTGACTAATATTGTCAACTATCAAGGCTAAAATTGCTTTAGACCCATTATGGGGTAAAATGTAAATATATCCGTTTTTAGCATATTCTTTATTAAACCATAGCTCCATTGCATGGGAATTAAAATCTCCCAGTATAGTGGCTATTCTCATTTGGGCATAAAATGTTCGTGTAAAAATATTTAGTTTCTCAGCAGTTAAGCTGTTACCAGTTGCACATACCACGTAATCGAAATGAGTACTTAAGTCTATAGGGTCCACATAGGAATCAAAATGTATATTTGATTTTAATTTTTTATAAATTTGATTTTCTATTGAGGCTTCTCTCTTGTTTTTTTCAAATATATATCCTAATCTTCCCTTTACCGTTGTGGTAGAATTCGGTCCATGCATTGTAATCCTTTTTAGGGACTCAGTGGGCTTTATTTTAAGTCCATACTGTTTTTTTAGATACTTTGTTGAGGTTTCATTGAATTGATTATATATTTTCATACTGATAATGGTGTAATCTAATGAATCGCCAATTGAGTTTCCCATCTCAAAAATCTCAGGCATGATTCCTAACTTTTCTAATTCTAAGGCACATGATAGACCGGAAAGTCCTGCACCTACTATGGCAACCTTCATATACTTCAACTACCTTTACTATATTTTAATCTTGAATAAAAATACCTAAATAAAATTATCAAAACATATGCCCCAATGTACATAATAAGGGCAATAAGCAAGTTCATTCCCCTTTTATATATAAATAGTTTAGTGGTTTTTAGGGTTATTATTTCAATAACCATATTGTATGTAACAAAGAAGCCTATTAGAATAGTATTTTTTATTTTACTATTTGATAAATATTGACAGAAAAGCATTGCAATAATAGGGAAATAAATAAGGCTCGATATGATAGTTACCTCAGGATATCCAGGAGTTTTGAGAGGATATTCCCAATATCCCCAGTACAATCCTAGCATTTCCGCGGTATAGTTTTCGACCCCAATGAATAAGCCCACGGGAATCAACTCCTTAAGCCTTTTTTTATCAATCAATATGAGAAAAATTATTAATAAAATTATGATATTCCCATAAAAAAAAGTGCCAGTCCATATATATATATTCATTTATGATCCCATTCCTTAATATAAATTTTTATTGAATCCCTATCTAATTTCTACGTAAATCTTCATATCATTAAGTATAATATTTACCTAAGTAGAAAAAAATATTTAACAATAAATGCTTTATGGAGGATGAATATGAAAAAATTGTCTCAGCAGAACTTGATGGATACGGCTTTCATATTATCAGTAGAACATGAAGAGCTTCTTTTAAAGAAATATACAGAGGCAATGGACAATATTGATAATAAACGACTCAAAAAAGAAATAAAAGAACTTAAAGAGACTTCTAAGGAGCATGTTAAATTAATTAAAGATCTAATGATACAATTAAACCTTCAAAGTTAGGAGGCTATCATGAAGGATGTAGATATCTTAAAGGACATACTTGAGTACAGGATTTCCAATGAGCTGTTTTATAATCAAAATCTTATACATATTAGAAACCCTAGGGCTAGACAGCTTTTTGCTCAAATGAGGGACGATGAAATGAGAGAGATTATTAGGCTACAAGAAAAGATTGAAAGACTCCAATCAAAGCCATATATAATTTCTAAAATATTTCCAATAAAACAAAAATATTAAACCCAGATTATTGAATTGAGTGATTTAGATGGAATGGTCAATACTATTTACTATTAACTGGATATTGTTTTTTATATTAGTAGATTGGAAGACGTTTAAGAAAAATGTTTTTGGAGGATTATTTATTACCGTAGTAGAAATCTTTGTTGATTACCATTACACATCCCTTGGGTTATATACAATACATGATCCCATTATAGAATTCCTTGGATCATCTTTGTTTTTTTCACTAGGACCAGTTTTTGTTATAGGAACCCTAATGGCTCAATATCATCCCCATAAAAGGTGGATGATAGTAGTAAATATTATTGTTATATTTATATTATATTCAATAATGGAATTGATTTTAGTAAAAAGAGGCGTAGTTGAATATATAAATTGGAGCTATTTTGCCAGTTTAATTATAAATATTGGAGCAATGACAATACAAAGCTGGTTTATAATAATTGTTTTAGGAAAATGGAGAGAAAAAAGATGAGCATTAAATTATACATTATGATTTTGGTATCTATTGCTTTAGCAATTTTTACTTGGTTCAAAATATTAGATAGGTATGGGAGCTGAAACATTTGAAGGTTGCAATTATAGGAGCTGGAATCTCAGGGCTTTCATGTGCCCATGAATTTCAACGGCTGGGTGTAAAGCCAACGATATATGAAAAGAATGATTACATAGGAGAAATGCACCCCCATGTTGCGGCGATACTATCTATATTGCATAGACCTATGAAAGATTCACTTTCCTATTTTAGGGCGGATTTTGGATTGGATATTACTCCCTTAAACACACTTAATACCTTAGTTCACTATTCTGAAAGTAAAATTACTACTATAAAAGGTAACTTTGGGTATTTTTTTGAAAGAAGTAAGGAAAAAAAATCTGTTAAAAAGCAATTATATTCCCAGTTAGAAAAACCAAGGATCATATTTAACGAATTAGCCGATTATGAAAAGCTTTCAAAAAAGTATGATTACGTAATTGTGGGAAGTGGAAATTCAAATTTCACTCAAGAAAAGGGCTGCTGGTATGACTGGGTAACTACCCATGTAAAAGGGGCAACTGTTTTAGGAGAGTTTGATCCAAATACATTAATTATGTGGATAAATAAAGGGTATTGTAATAATGGCTATGCCTACCTTACACCATTTAACAGTAAAAGAGCAAGTTTAATACTGGTCGTAACGGATATAGCTGAAAAACAAGTAGATTTTTATTGGGACAAATTTTTATATTATGAAGATATAAAATGGAAGGTAGTAGAGGAATTCAGATTAAAGCACAACACGGGGTATGTATATCCTAATAAAATTGATAATTTATGCTTTGTTGGCAATGCGGGTGGAGGTATAGATCCTTTCCTTGGATTTGGAATGATGAATTCCTTAATAAGCGGAGCAATGGCGGCACGATCAATAGTAAAGGGATACGATTATAATAAGCTCACAAAGTTTATAAATAAGCAAAATTTAGATATGTATGAGTTTAGAAGAAGCTTCAATAAGCTAAATAATAGGGGACATAATATGATACTTACATCCATAGGGCTTCCAGGGATTAAGAAAATAATGTACTATTCTAATCTAAATGTTATAAAAACGGGAGGTAAAATCCTTGGCAGGATAAATAGATTGGATGAAAATAAACGACGTAAGAGGTATTAAATTTAAAAATGAAGACCTACGGGGCTTGAGGCCCGTAGGTTTTTTATTTTTAAAACCCATTAGTAAGACTCTAAAACTTGAGACTTGGAGCTTGTAACATATAAAGCGTGGTCACACGCTTTCATCATTACTTTGCCAATTCATATAATGCATTTGCATATATCTTTGTAATTTTGATCAAATCTTCAGTAGCTATATATTCATCCCTTTGATGGGCTAGTTCTGGTTGTCCCGGGAATAATGGGCCGAAGGCAACTGCATTTTCCATTGATCTAGCATATGTACCCCCACCAATGGTTATTGGCTCACTATTATCTCCAGTGAATTCTCTATAAACCTTCATTAGCTTTTGAATCAATTCATGATCCTTAGGTAGATATAGGGGTTCAGAATCTTCAATATGAACTATATCAATTTCACTACCCTTTAATTCTATTTCCATTCCTTCATACACATCTTTAGCTGTAAAAGTTACTGGGTATCTAATATTTACCGTAACCTTTACATCGGTTTCGTTCAAATCGATTATTCCCACATTGAATATAAGGCTTCCAGTAGCCTCATCCTCAAGTCCACAGCCTATTGATTCACCACCGTATTCCATTCCTATTTTTTCATTATATACCTTAATAAAATCAGCTATATCACCGGAGGCTAAATCCAAGGTGTTCAAAAATACCATGAGCTGGGATACCGCATTTTGGCCATGCTTAGGAAGGCTGCCATGGGCAGATATGCCATAGGATTTGATGATAGATATATCATTCTCTTCCTGTATTTCTAGCTTAATATTAGTTTTACTGACATAGTCTACTAGCTTTTCCTTTAACAAGGCATTAGAAGCAAGATGGGCTTCACAATAATCGGGAACCATATTTGGTCTATTGCCACCCTTTATTTTCAATACCTTTATTCCATCATCATTATATTTATTTCCAAGTCTTTTTACTAGGTCAAACATTAGGATACCCTTTTCACCATGGATTGCAGGGAATTCAGCATCTGGAGTAAAGGCAACGCTTGGAGCCTGTTCTTTATTTAAATAGTACTTTAAGCTTTCCCAGCTGCTTTCTTCATCTAGACCGAAAATAATACGGATTTTTTTATTTAGTTTCACACCGGAATCCTTAACTGCTTTCATAGCATATAATGCGGCTATGGCAGGCCCTTTATCATCTATAGTTCCCCTGCCAAAAATTTTTCCGTCGTGGATTTCTGCGGCATAAGGTGGATGAGTCCAATCATCGCCTTCGGGGACAACATCAAGATGGACTAATACACCTACAACCCCGTCACCACTGCCAAATTCAGCATGGCCAGCATAGTTATCTAAATTTTTGATTTCAAATCCAAATTCTTTAGATAAATCCAAAGCATACATGAAGCATTCATGGATATCCCTTCCAAAGGGCATTCCCTCCTGGGGATGGTCCTTTACACTTTTTAGCTTAATAATCTCTTTGGTAGATGTGATGATTTCATCACGCATTTCTTCAATTCTTTTCTCAAAGTTCATACTCATACCCCCAATATAAATTTTCCTTTATATTACTCCATTTTAGAAAAATTTTCAATAGAGCAAATTGTATGATTACTTTTTATAAACCCTATAGTAATAAATAAAACTTTGATTTCAAACTGTTTTATTAGTATAATTACCATAAATGGGAGTTTCATTAAAAATACTGTAAGTACTGGTAAGGTGATAAAAATATGTATACTTTAGATGAACTTAGGGCAATTACTTATAGTTGCAGGAAATGTAGGTTATGTGAAAGCCGAACTAACGTAGTTTTTGGACAAGGTGATCCCAATGCAGATATCATGTTTATAGGAGAGGGCCCAGGTAGAGAAGAGGACTTAAGCGGTGAGGCCTTTATAGGAGCGGCGGGTAAGCTGCTCACAAAGGCAATAGAAGCTATTGGATTTAAAAGACAAGAAGTTTACATAGCAAATATAGTAAAATGTCGTCCACCTAACAATAGGAATCCTAAGGATGATGAGATGCAGGCGTGTATTCAATATCTCAGATGGCAGGTAAAGCTCATACAGCCTAAGATAATTGTATGTTTAGGGTCTATAGCTTCGAAGAATATAATAGACAAGAATCTAAGGATTACAAAGGAAAGAGGACAATGGATAGAAAAGAAGGGTTGTATGATACTTCCCACCTTCCATCCAGCGGCTTTGCTTAGGGACGAAGGTAAAAAAAGACCTTTTTGGGAAGATTTTAAGAAGATCAAGGAAATGTATGGGGAACTAAAGAAGAATGAATAAAAATTAGGGAAAAATACAGCTGTAATATATATTGTAGCTGTATTTTTTTGATTTATAAATACATATGATTTCTATTTATATGAAAAGAAAGTCCAGATTTTCGTATTAAAAATGCCTAAATAAGGAAATATTAAATAAGTAAAGAGCTTCAAACCCATATTTTGAAAGGATGGTGAGATCATATGACAACACCTAAAGAAATAAGTGTGCCTGAAAAAACAGATAATTTACCAAAGGAAAAATTTGATGAATTAGATAGGTATATTGCTGGCCTTAAGACTACAAAGGGAGCATTAGTACAGATACTTCATAGGGCTCAGCATATTTTTGGATATTTACCAAGGGAAGTACAGCTTTTTATAGCAAGAAAGCTTGGAATACCAGGGGCTGAGGTTTTCGGAGTAGTAAGTTTTTACTCTTATTTCACCACGAAGCCCGTGGGACAACATATTATTAGCGTATGCATGGGCACGGCATGTTTTGTAAGAGGAGCCGATAGAATTACGGAGAGTTTAAAGGAAAAGTTAGGAATTGGTTCCAATGAGACCACAGAGGATGGACTATTTACTTTAAAGGATGTTAGGTGTATAGGAGCCTGTGGATTGGCACCGGTAGTTATGGTAGATGAAAAGGTATATGGACGAGTAAAGGAAGAAGACATCGATGAAATATTAAATCAATATCGTGGATAAAAAAATAGGAGGTGTAGTCAAATGGAAGTTAAATCCCTTGAGGATCTAAAGAAAATTCGTGAGGAATCCTTAAACAAAGTTAAATTAAGGGATAAGGGTGAAGGAGATCAGATTGAGATATTAGTAGGCATGGCAACCTGTGGTATTGCATCCGGTGCAAGGGAAACCTTAAATGCAATAGTGGACGAGATATCTAAAGAGGATATTGATAATGTAAAGGTCGTACAAGTAGGCTGTGTGGGCTACTGTCATTCAGAACCATGTGTTCAGGTCAATATTCCAGGAGAAAAACCTGTTCTATATGGAAAAATAGATGAAAACAAAGGAAGAGAAATAGTTAAAAAGCATATAAAGGAAGGAAAGCCACTAAAGGATTTCATATTAGATGTTACCTTTGAACGAGCATAAATTCACTGAATATTTCTTTGCTTTAAGTTGTTTATCTCTACTAATTAATGAGGAGGTAGGATATGGGCAGTAATTTTCGCACAAACATAATGGTTTGTGGAGGTACAGGCTGTGTAGCAAGTGAGAGTGAAAAAGTAATCAAGAATCTCAACCTTATTCTTAAGGCCCGTGGATATGAAAAAGAAGCTAAGGTAATAAAAACAGGATGTTTTGGATTTTGCGAGCAAGGCCCCATTGTTAAGATAGAGCCTGATAATGTTTTTTATGTTAGGGTTACTCCAAAGGATGCTAAGGATATCATAGATGAACACATAGTAAAGGGTAGGAGAGTTGAAAGACTTCTATATAAAGAACCTGAAAAGGGTGAAATAATTGAAACCCATGAAAAAATGCCCTTTTATAAAAAACAACTAAGAATTGCCCTCAGAAATTGTGGACTTATAAATCCAGAGGATATATATGAGTATATTGCACTAGATGGTTATGAATCCCTTGGAAAAGTAGTCAGCACCATGACCCAGGATGAGATTATTGACATTGTAAAAAGATCAGGGCTCAGAGGTCGCGGCGGAGGAGGCTTTCCCACTGGCTTGAAATGGGAGTTCACAAAAAAGGCTCAGGGTGATACTAAATATATTATATGCAATGCAGATGAAGGTGACCCGGGAGCATTCATGGATAGGAGCATATTAGAGGGTGATCCCCATAGTGTTCTTGAGTCAATGGCTATAGCAGGATATGCAGTAGGTGCCCAGCATGGGCTTATATATATTAGGGCGGAATATCCCCTTGCCATAGAAAGACTTAATATAGCCATAGATCAAGCTCGAAATCTAGGTCTTTTAGGTGAAAATATTTTTAATTCCAATTTCAGCTTTGATATTGAATTGAAATTTGGAGCTGGAGCCTTCGTATGCGGAGAAGAAACGGCTCTGATAAATTCAGCTGAGGGTAGACGTGGGGAACCGAGATATAAACCTCCATATCCAGCAAATAGTGGACTCTGGGGTAAGCCTACCTGCGTAAACAATGTTGAAACCTTTGCAAATATTCCCCCCATTGTGATGAAGGGACCAGAATGGTTTTCCTCCATAGGCTCCGAAAAAAGTAAAGGAACAAAGGTTTTTGCCCTTGCAGGAAAGATCAATAATGTAGGTTTAATTGAAGTGCCAATGGGAACAACCCTTAGAGAAATAGTATTTGACATTGGAGGGGGAATCCAAGATGGTCGGAAATTTAAGGCTGTCCAAACGGGAGGCCCTTCTGGGGGAGTAATTACTGAAAAAGACCTTGATACTCCAATAGATTATGATAGCTTAAATGCTATTGGTTCTATGATGGGGTCCGGCGGTTTGATCGTAATGGATGATACTACTTGTATGGTGGATGTTGCTAAGTTTTACCTTGAGTTCACCCAGGATGAGTCCTGCGGTAGATGTACGCCATGTCGTGTTGGCACAAAGAGAATATATGAAATTTTAACAAGAATAACAGAGGGTAAAGGAAAAACCGAGGATTTGGATATACTTAAGCAATTATCCTATATGATAAAGGATAGCTCATTGTGCGGACTTGGACAAACTGCACCAAATCCTGTTTTAAGTACAATGAAACATTTTTGGGATGAATACATAGCCCATGTGGAGGACAAGGTGTGTCCTACTGGAAGATGCAAGGGGCTCGCAAAATATAAGATAGATCCAAAAAAATGTGTGGGATGTACGGCATGTGCCAGGGTATGCCCTGTGGATTGTATATCCGGCGAGCCTAAAAAGACCTATGTAATTGATGAAAGCATATGTATAAAATGCGGAGCATGCTTTAAAGCATGTAAATTTAGCGCAGTAATAAAACCTAAATAAGGAGTGAGGTGAGAATATGACTGAAAATAAGGATATGGTCACAATCACAATTAATGACCAGAAGCTCACAGTGCCAAAGGACATAACCATATTAGAAGCTTCAAATAAAGCGGGTATAAGGATACCAACACTATGTCATTTAGACTTACATGATTTAAAGGCAGTAAATCAGACGGCTTCATGTAGGGTCTGTATGGTCGAAGCACCGGGACGAGATACATTAGTTCCTGCATGTGTCACAAAGGTTCACGAGGGTATGGAAATCCGTACGGATTCCTTAAGGGCAATAAAAGCCCGTAGAATGGCAGTAGAACTACTATTATCAAATCATCCAAACGAATGTTTTACATGTCCTAAAAACATGGAATGTGAGCTTCAATCCTTAGCCCATGAGCTTGGGGTGAGGGATATAAAATGGGCTGGGGAGAAAATGAAATTTCCAAAGGATGTCTCAAGTGGTGCCATAGTAAAGGATGCAAATAAGTGTATAATGTGTAGGAGATGTGAGACCATGTGTAACGAGGTCCAAACCTGTGGGATACTTTCTGCTATCAGTAGGGGTTTTAATGCCTTTGTAGGGCCGGCATTCAATATACCCATGGTAGAGTCCTCTTGTACCTATTGTGGGCAATGTGTGGCTGTTTGCCCAACGGCGGCCTTAACTGAGGTTAACCATACGGATAAAGTATGGGAAGCTTTAAATGATCCAGATAAATATGTGGTTGTACAAACTGCACCGGCCATTAGAGTTGCCATTGGGGAGCTTTTTGGAATGGAGCCAGGCACCATAGTAACTGGAAAGCTGGCTACAGCTCTAAGACGTATGGGCTTCGACGCAGTTTTTGATACTGACTTTGCAGCGGATTTAACCATTATGGAGGAAGCATCGGAGCTTATACACCGCTTAGAACATGGGGGAACACTGCCCATGCTCACCAGCTGTTGTCCAGCGTGGGTAAAATTTATTGAGCATCAATTTCCAGAATTATTAGATATACCATCAACATGTAAGTCACCTCATATAATGATGGGGACTGTGGTTAAGACCTATTATGCAGAAAAAATGGGGATTGATCCAGAGAAATTAGTGGTAGTTTCAGTCATGCCTTGTATTGCTAAAAAAGCTGAAGCAAAGCGTCCTGAGCTTACTAAAGATGAAAATGATAATGTAGATATAGTAGTTACTACCCGTGAATTTGGATATATGCTAAAGGAAGCCGGAATAGACTTTGTAAATCTACCCGATAGTGACTTCGATAATCCCCTTGGGGAAAGCACTGGAGCATCTGTGATCTTTGGTACCACCGGTGGAGTTATAGAGGCTGCTATTCGTACTGCATATGACTGGATGACGGGAGAAGACCTTGAAAAGGTTGATTTTACACAGTTAAGAGGTATGGAAGGTATCAGAGAGGCCACGGTCAAAATAAATGATATGGATATCAAGATAGGTATAGCCCACGGTTTAGGAAATGCCCGTAGGCTTCTTGAAGATATAAGAGATGGGAAGTCCCACTATCATGCAATAGAGATCATGGCATGCCCCGGGGGATGTATAGGTGGTGGTGGACAGCCCTATCATCATGGGAATGATGAGATCGTTAAGAAACGTCAACAAGCAATATATAAAGAAGATAAGAGTAAGAAACTAAGAAAATCCCATGAAAATCCTGAGATAATAAAGCTATATGAAGAATATCTAGGTAAGCCCTATGGACATAAAGCCCACGAGCTTTTACATACCCATTATGAGGCAAGGGAGAGGATTTAATAAAAAGTATATCCATGAGGATCAATAAAAAAAGTCAAGGCTGGTATATCTCAGCTCTGACTTTTTTTATTAAAAAACTTTTATAATCAACATTTTGGAATATATATATAGATTTCCAAAAGTTAAACTTAATTTATACATCTCAAAATATCCGATGTTTCTAGGGATTTTTGATGTGTATAAATTAACTGTTTAACTGGAATATCTATAGGTTGTTTTCCTTACTTTTCTTATTTCATCTAAAACGTAGGAACTATAGCTCCTTTATATTGCTCCTCAATAAACTTCTTAACCTTTTCAGATTGTAAAGCTTCTATCAATGTTTTTATGTTTTCATTATCCTTATCTTCTGGTCTAATAGTAAGGATATTTGAATAAGGAGAATCACTACCTTCCATTAGTAATGCATCATCTGAAGGATTTAAACCGGCTTCAAGGGCGTAGTTAGTATTTATAATGGAAGCATCAACATCATCCAGTGTTCTTGGTAGCTGGGCAGCTTCAATAGGCATAAATACTAAATTTTTAGGGTTTTCTACTATATCCTTATCTGTAGCTTCAAGACCCGCATCCTCTTTAAGCTTGATATAGCCCTTAGATTCTAAAAGGATCAAGGCTCTACCTTCATTAGTTGGATCATTAGGAATAGAAATAGTTGCTCCATCCTTTAGTTCATCCGACGATTTGATTTTTTTTGAATATAAACCTAAAGGTTCTACATGAATTTTTGCTGCATTAAACAGCTCTATATTGTGTTCTCCAGCAAAGGACTCCATATAAGGTGCATGTTGAAAGAAGTTTGCATCTATTTCCTTTGAATCTAAAGAAAGATTTGGTGTTACATAATCAGTAAACTCTATTATTTGAAGCTCGATTCCCTTCTCTTCAAGCTGAGGCTTTATAATATTTAGAATTTCAGAATGGGGTACAGGTGTAGCACCAACCTTTAATACTACTTTTTCTGAGTCTGATGCCCCTGTGCTTTTGGTAGCATTGCCTGCACACCCTGCTAAAGCAATACATAAAATCAATAAACCGATAAATAATATATTTTTTTTCATCAAAAAACCCTCCTATTTTTTATTTAGTATTCTTGCTAAGCTATTTCCAGAAATTTGAACTAACTGAACAATCACAATCAGTACAATTACTGAAGCAATTAAGACATTCGTTTTAAAACGATGATAGCCATATCTAATGGCTAGGTCTCCTAGACCACCTCCTCCAACTATTCCTGTTATTGCGGAAAAGCCCAAAATATTTATGAGTGTTATAGTTATGCCGAGGACAAGGGATGACATTGCCTCGGGTAATAAAACCTTAGTGATGATTTGAAGGGGGGTTGCCCCCATTGAAATCGACGCCTCAATAATGCCCGAATCTACTTCCTTAAGGGATGTTTCAACTACTCTGGCGAAAAATGGAGTAGCTGCTACCACCAATGGTACGATAGCGGCTGTAGTTCCAATAGATGTCCCCACTATCAATCTAGTAAATGGAATAATTAATATTATAAGGATTATTGCAGGGAATGACCTTATGATATTAACTATTGTTGAAAGCACTTTGTTCAACTTAGGGAAGGGCAATATATGATTCTTTTCAGTGACCACAAGGATTATTCCAAGGGGAAGACCAAGTAGTATGGTTAGGATTGCCGATATTCCTACCATATATAGAGTTTCTAACAGTGATGGTATAAGTAGTTCAAATAAGTTATTCACTTTTAAGCACCTCAGCTTTCACATTATGGGTTTCAAGGTATGAAATAATATTTTCCAAATCCAATGATAGATTATCAATTCCTACGGTTAACTTACCTAAAGGTTTATTTTGAATATATTCAATTCGTCCCGATAAAATATTTACCTCTATATCAAATTCCTTCATTAACTTTGATATAATAGGTTCATTTGCACTTCCCCCCACGAAGGACAGGCTTAGAACTATATCCTTTAGGAATTCCTTTGGTATATAGCTTGTGCTTTCTACAAAATGCTTTGTCACCTGGTTTCTGGGCTTTGAAAAAATATCTATTGTATTGCCTTCTTCTATAACTTTTCCACCCTCTAGTATTGTTACATAATCACATATTTCTTTAATCACATCCATTTCATGGGTGACTACAATAATAGTGATGCCCAATGAATCATTTATACTTTTAAGTAGAGTTAAAATTTGTTTTGTAGTTTTAGGATCCAGGGCAGAGGTAGCTTCATCACATAAAAGAACCTTAGGTTCATTGGCAAGGGCTCTAGCTATACCTACCCTTTGTTTTTGACCACCGCTGAGTTGTGAAGGGTAAGAACCTGCTTTATCAGAAAGCTCTACCAACTCAAGCAAATCTAAAACTCTTTTCTTTATTTCGGCTTCTGGAACCTTTGATAGCCTTAATGGAAAGGCAATATTATCGAAAACAGTTTTGCTTGATAAAAGATTGAAGCCTTGGAAGATCATACCCATTCCCTTGCGTGCGTCTCTTAGTCCCTTATTATCCAGGGACATTAGATTTACGCCATCAACCCATACTTCACCTGAGCTAGGTTCTTCAAGCCTATTTATACATCTAATCAAGGATGATTTACCTGCACCGCTTAAGCCGATTATTCCATGAATGGAGCCCCTATGAACTTCTAGACTAATGCCCTTTAAGGCAGTTACTTCTTGATTACTTTTCTTATATATCTTAGTCAAATTTTTAAGCTTGATCACTCGATTCACCTCTTCATAAATTTAAATTACTAGAATATAGAGAGTCTAGGTATGTATAAATTAACTGTTTAACTGGAATCTCTATAGTATGTTATAAAAAAAAACCTCCTTCGATATCGAAAGAGGTTTTTGAGTATGATTGATCTCATCTGTCGATATCATTATATCGCTGGAATTAGCACCGATGCATAAATATGCCGGTTGCCGGGCTTCGTAGGGCCAGTCCCTCCGCCACTCTCGATAAGAGTTTTAGTTATTAAATTTTAATTAATATGCTTTATATTATAAACCAATTGAATATTTTGTCAATATAGAAATTTATAAAAATATATTCACATAGGGTGAGTATGACCGTAACCGAGGGTTTAGAAAATAATTGAAATTACTTTGTAACCCCATTTATTTATTTTTTTCATATGTACTATTTTAAATAAAATAAAAAAGTATAAAAATGGTATAATATAATAACGTGTAATCCTAAAATGAATATGGAAAATATAAAAAATACTATTCTGTGATTAAATATTCAACGAGGAGAGATATTATGAATGATATATCTGAATTATTCCATATGACATTTCAAGAAGAAAAAATCATATATGGAGTACTAAGTAAGGTAAGAAAAAAAAGTGAAAAGACATTTAATAAGGTTTCAATAAAACCCGTAATGATTAAAGATGAATTACTATTTCAGTTTTCATATCATTATGATAAAAAAATAATACACAATAATCTTACTTCTAGGGAAGGGGAATCTAAGGCACAGGAGCTTATGAAAAATTATTTTAAGCAAGGAGCCATATACACAACCGACGCAGATTATCAAATTCTAATAAGTAAGAAGGGAAAATCAAGCATATTAAAAAAACCTCCCACAAGGCAAAACATAGATTTTAGCCATAATAGAAAGAAAAAATACATACTAGAGGAAGACAAGCCCTGTGAATTTTTAATCAAGTTAGGGGTAATGAACAAAAACGGCAAGGTTTTATCACAAAGATACGATAAATTTAAACAATTAAATAGATTTTTAGAAATGGTTTCAGACTGTATTCCATACTTAGATAAAGACAGAACCATAAATATTATTGATTTCGGATGTGGAAAATCCTATCTTACCTTCGCTTTATATTACTACCTTGTAGAAGAACTGAACTTAGATATAAATATAATTGGCTTGGATTTAAAGAAGGATGTCATTAATTTCTGTAATAAGATAGCCCATGAATTAAATTATAATAAATTGAAGTTCATACACGGAGATATTAAGGGCTTTGAAGGAATAGACAAGATTGATATGGTAGTGTCACTTCATGCCTGTGATACTGCAACCGATGATGCCCTTGTAAAAGCAGTAAACTGGAATGCAGATGTTATCCTTGCAGTACCATGCTGCCAGCATGAGCTTTTTAATAAAATCCATAATCCTATAATGAAACCCATGGAAAAACACGGCATAATTAAAGAAAAGCTTTCAAGCCTTGTGACAGATAGTGTGAGGGGAAATATCCTTGAAATCATGGGATATTCAGTTCAGATGCTAGAATTCATAGATATGGAGCATACACCTAAAAACATACTTATAAGGGCTTTTAAGGATGACAAATCAAATGAAGTCGCTTTAAAAGAATATAAAGGCTTTAAAGAGTTTTGGAATATTGAGCCTTATTTGGAGAAGGCAATGGGGGAAAAGTTCAAAGAAAAGTTTTAAGTTGCAAGTTAGAATTATGCAATTTCTCCATATAAAATAAATAGGCCTACAAGTATTATTGTTTTGGAAAATATATTAAACCTTAAAGTTGTTTATCTTTAATGTATTTTTATCAATACTTTTAAGAAGCCACTGGTATTCACTTTGACATTTGCAACTATGAACCTACAACCTAGAATTTTCAATGGTTTTATGGCTTGGATTATTTTCTTGCATAATTGTATAAAGGTTGTTAAAAACATGCCATTGACTAATTGTATATTGTATACTATACTAAGATTGTAATGTAGATTAATCATAATATTTACATAATAAGGGGGTCAAAATGATGGCTAATAAGGTTATGAAAACAATGGATGGTAATACAGCTGCTGCATATGTTTCATATGCATTTACAGATGTTGCTGCTATCTATCCAATCACACCATCATCAAATATGGCTGAATTTGTTGATGAATGGGCAGCTAATGGTCAAAAAAATATTTTTGGTCAAACTGTAGCTGTAACAGAGATGCAATCAGAGGCTGGTGCCGCTGGTGCTGTTCACGGTTCACTTCAAGGTGGAGCATTAACCACTACTTATACTGCTTCACAGGGTTTACTTTTAATGATACCTAATATGTATAAGATCGCAGGGGAATTATTACCAGGCGTATTCCATGTTAGTGCTAGAGCCATAGCTACACATGCTCTTTCAATCTTTGGAGATCATTCTGACGTAATGGCTGCAAGACAAACTGGATTTGCATTCCTTGCATCAGGATCAGTTCAAGAGGTTATGGACCTAGGTGGAATTGCCCATCTTTCATCAATTAAAACTAGAGTTCCATTCCTACATTTCTTTGATGGATTTAGAACTTCCCATGAGATTCAAAAAATTGAGCTGATTGACTATGACGAATTTACTAGATTAGTCGATTGGGACGCTATAAAAGCATTTAGAAAGAATGCTTTAAATCCTGAGCATCCTGTTACTAGAGGTACTGCTCAAAACCCAGATATATTCTTCCAAGCTAAGGAAGCTTCCAATAAATTTTATGAAGAAGTACCAGATGTAGTAGCGGGTTACATGGCTGAAATAAGTAAGATTACTGGTAGAGAATACAAGCCATTTAACTATTATGGTGCGAAGGATGCGGAACGTATAATTATTGCAATGGGTTCTGTAGTAGAAACCATTGAAGAGACTATAGATCATCTAATAGAAAAAGGAGAAAAGATAGGTTTAATTAAGGTTCGTCTTTATAGACCTTTCTCAGAAAAATACTTCTTTGATGTATTACCAAGCACGGTTAAGAAAATTGCTGTACTTGATAGAACTAAAGAGCCTGGAGCATTGGGTGAGCCATTGTATCAAGACGTAAGAACATTATTTTACGATAAGGAAAACGCTCCTATTGTTGTTGGTGGTAGATATGGTCTTGGTTCAAAGGATACTACACCTTCTCAAATAAAGAGAATATACGATGAGCTTAATAATGATGCACCTAAGAATGGATTTACAATAGGTATTAATGATGATGTTACTCATACTTCATTAAGTGTTGAAGAGCGTATAATCACTGAAATAAAGGGTACAAAAAGATGTAAATTCTGGGGACTAGGTTCAGATGGTACCGTTGGAGCTAATAAGAATGCAATCAAGATCATTGGCGACAAAACTGACCTTTATGCCCAAGGTTATTTTGCCTATGACTCTAAGAAGTCAGGTGGAATAACAGTATCCCACTTAAGATTTGGTGAAAAGCCAATCAGATCAACCTATCTTATTGATGAGTCTGATTATGTAGCGTGTCATAATCAATCCTATGTTGATAAATATGATCTTCTAAAAGGACTTAAAAAGGGTGGAACTTTTGTTCTTAATACTCAATGGACTGTAGAAGAATTAGATAAGAATCTTCCAGCAGAGCTGAAAAAATATATTGCAGAAAATAATATAAATTTCTACATCATAAATGCATATAATATAGCTAATGAAATCGGTTTAGGTACCAGATTCAATATGGTAATGCAATCGGCTTTCTTTACTCTAGCTAAGGTTATTCCTGTTGATGATGCCATGAATTACTTAAAGGATGCTATCGTTAAGTCCTATGGTAAGAAGGGTGAAAAGATAGTAAACATGAATCATGCCGCAGTTGATAAAGGAAGAGAAGCTCTTGTGAAAGTAGAGGTTCCAGGGATTTGGGCTGGAGAAGTAGTTGAGGAAGCTGCTGCTACAACTGACGATCCTAGTTTTATCAAGAACATCTTAAAACCAATAAATGCTCAAAAAGGTGAAGATCTACCAGTTTCTACATTCAAAGATATTGAAGATGGTACCTTTGAAGCTGGATCAGCTGCATACGAAAAGAGAGGTATTGCAGTAAACGTACCTGAATGGCAAATAGATAATTGTATCCAATGTAACAAATGCTCATATGTATGTCCTCATGCGGCTATAAGACCATTCTTAGTAAATGAGGAAGAGAAGGGAAATGCTCCTGAGTCTTTTGCTACTAAGAAGGCTATAGGAAAAGGTATGGATGGACTTGAGTATAGAATCCAAGTTTCTACACTAGATTGTACAGGCTGTGGAAACTGTGCGGATATATGTCCTGCTCCTAAGGGTAAAGCATTAGTTATGAAAAATCTTGCTACTCAAGAAAATGAAGTTGCTAACTGGGATTATGCAGTTGACAATGTAACCTATAAAGATGATATTATGGCTAAGACTACTGTAAAGGGAAGTCAATTTGCACAGCCTTTATTCGAGTTCTCAGGAGCTTGTGCTGGTTGTGGTGAGACTCCATATATGAAAGCTGTAACTCAATTATACGGAGATAGAATGATGATCGCCAATGCCACAGGTTGTTCTTCAATCTGGGGAGGTAGTGCCCCTTCTACACCTTATTGTAAGAATGCAGAAGGTAAAGGACCTGCTTGGGCTAATTCATTATTTGAAGACAATGCTGAATACGGTTATGGTATGGCATTAGCTTCTAAGAAAATCAGAGAAAAGCTTCAAATGTTAATGGCAGAAGCTATGGAGTTAGGAGTAGCTACTGAGGTTAAGGAAGCATTTGAGTGCTGGATTGAAGTAATGAATGATGGAGAAGCTTCTAAGGCAGCTTCTGCTAAGGTAATTGCTGCTATAGAAGGAAATAGCTTCGAGGCACAAGCTAAAGAAATAACAGATGAAATAATCGAAAAGAAAGATTATTTAGTTAAGAAGTCAGTTTGGATTGTTGGTGGAGACGGATGGTCTTATGACATTGGTTATGGCGGATTAGATCATGTTCTTGCATCCGGTGAAGATGTAAATGTCCTTGTATTTGATACTGAAGTTTACTCAAATACAGGTGGTCAAGCTTCTAAGGCTACTCCAACGGCTGCTACAGCTAAATTTGCTGCTGCTGGTATGAGGGTTAAGAAGAAAGACCTTGGTATGATAGCTACTCAATATGGTTATGTATATGTAGCTCAAACAGGTATGGGAGCAGATAATAACCAATTCATGAAGGCTTTAGTAGAGGCTGAAAGCTATAAAGGACCTTCTTTAATCATCTGCTATGCACCATGCATAAACCATGGTATAAAAGCTGGTATGGGTAAATCTCAAGAAAGAATTAAGCTTGCAGTTGAAGCAGGATACTGGCACCTATGGAGATTCAATCCATTACTTAAGGAACAAGGTAAGAATCCATTTATCCTTGATTCAAAACAACCTAAGGGTGACTTCAAAGAATTCTTAAGAGGCGAAGTAAGATATACGGCTCTTGAAACTGGATTCCCAGAAGTTGCAGCTACCCTATTTGAAGAAGCTGAAAAGGATTCAAAGGAAAGATATACAGGATATAAGCGTTTAGCTGAAATGGAATATTAGGATATGTAAAAACCGAGTAGATCTAGACTGCTCGGTTTTTTATATTCATTGTTTTAAGTTACTTAAGCCCATGAAACTTGGTTTTAGAGTAGTTAAAATGCACCCCATAGGGTAGACAATTAAAAAAAGTCTATCCTATGGTTTTTTTATGGGCAAACCGCATAATTACATTAAGAATGATATTTCCATATAAAACTTTGCCAAGTAAGAGTTATAAAATTTCCTCATTTATAAAAAAGATAAAATTTAAATTATTGTTAAAATTAACAAGATACGACAAAAAATGATTTAAATCCAAAAATTGTGGTATAATATTGCATATGACTAAGTATAAGGGGGAGAGTTTGTGACTAAGAAAAAAACAAAAGGAGTTTCTTTAAGAGTAAAAATTGCTGCACTTTCTTTAATTGCCATGCTATTATCTCTTTCACTAATAACTGCAATATCAGGATATACACTTAATGGGCATATGAAAAAACAAGTTCAAGAGGATTTGTTTATGGTTGCCAATCAGCTGGCCTATAGAATTAAGACAGATGATATAGCTATTACAAATCTTGAAACTCAGTTTGAAAATAATATTAGGTTCATCGCAAAAATGTTATCCCAAAGTGAAAATATGTCAAATGAATATCTAAAGAAAATTGGAAAAGAAGTTGGCGTTTTTGAAATAAATATTTCTAATAAAGATAGAGAAGTAATATATTCAAACATAGATAAAAATATTGGATTGGTTTATTCAAAGGATCATAAAGCCTATCCCTTATTTACAGGATCAAATAAAGAAATAATGGAAAAAGTTCGAAAAAGTGAATCCGATGACCATTACTATAAATATGGAGCCATTTCCATGGAAAATGGTGGAATAATCCAAATCGGGATAAGAGCAGAGGAAATAATGAAGGCTCAGGAGGTTTTTGATAAGCAAAAGCTGGTGGAGGAAGTAGGAAAAGAAGAAATAGTAATATATGCTATAGTCTTAGATAGAGATTTAAAGGCAATAGCCCATAGTAATAGAGATAAGATCGGAATACAGCTGAATGATGAAGGAAGTAAAACTGCTGCTGTGGAAGGAGAGCAATATTCTGGCAACATGTTTTATGAGGAAGCGGGTTCTGATGTCTTTGATATAACTGTACCTATTTTTGAGAATGAAGAACATGTAGGAGCATTAAAGGTAGGGATATCCCTTAAGGGTATAAAAGCTGGTATTAGTGATATTATCATAAGGTCAGTATTTATATTAGTTGCATTATTCATAGTTACTGGATTATTTATGATACTATTCTTAGGTGCCATGACAAAACCATTGAAAAGACTAGCTGAATATGCAGATGTCATTTCTGAAGGGGATCTAACTCAGGAGATTAATACTAAGAAAAATGATGAAATTGGGATGCTTGCTAGGGCATTTAATAAAATGAATTTTAATATAAAGAATTTAGTTAAAGAAGCTATGAATAATTCTAATGATTTAGGTGAATCCAGTGAACAGCTTTCAGCTACTACTGAGGAAGTTTTGGCCCAGGCTGAAAATATGAGCGCTACTACTGAGGAAATCGCAGCAGGAATGGAAGAAAATAATGCTGCCCTTCAACAAGTGACCGTTTCTTTTGAAGAAATTGCTAAGGCAACAAGACAACTTGCCCATAAGGCCGATGAGGGGAATACAATAGCAAATGAAATAGGTAAAAGAGCAAATGAAATGAAGGAAAATGCCATAGAGTCCAGAAGAATAACTGATGATATGTATAAAGAAAAGTCAAACCATATCAAGAAGGCTGTAGAAAAAAGTGGGGTAGTAATAGAGATACAAAATATGTCGGATATAATCTCACAAATATCACAGCAAATAAATCTACTAGCTTTGAATGCTGCAATAGAAGCCGCTAGTGCGGGAGAACAAGGAAGAGGTTTTGCTGTGGTAGCTGAAGAAGTCAGAAAGCTTGCTGAGGAATCCTCAAATACAGTATCCAAAATCAAACCAATTATCGATGAAGTACAAGGGGCCGTTAAGGAGCTAGCTGAAAATGCTGAAGGGATACTATATTTTATAGATGGAAAAATTGGTTCAGACTATGACTTGTTAGAAGATACTGGAAGGCAATATATGAAAGATTCAGAGGTTATTAGTAGCTTAGTAGAAAATTTTGCTGCAACCACAGAAGAAATATCCGCTTCAATGGATGAAATAAGTAGTACTATTGAAGCTATAAATACTACCATTGAGGAATCTGCGTCTGGTTCAAATGAAATTGCCCATAATATTACTGAAATAACGGCAGCGATTCAAGAAGTAGCTAATATATCAGAAAATCAATTGGAATCAGCCAATAAAATGAATGAAATAATAAACGAATTTAAAGTATAAGACATATTCAAAAAATAAACTAGTCATCTTACTCGTTCTTTTGATTCTTTTCGAGCATACTCACATACAGTGAGTATGCTCACGATTGAGTTCCTAGAAAATAATCAGAATTACTTTGTAACCTGACTGGTTTATTTTCTTTATATGCCTAAAAAGGAAGTGGGAAATTATGATAGAAGTGAACATTCCTTCCTACAAAAAAATATATATTGAAAATGTAGTTTTTGATTATAATGGAACTTTAGCTGAGGGTGGAAGGCTAATAGCTGGAATCAAAGAAAAACTAGTTGATATTTCAAGGCTGGCTAATATATATATTATTACTGCTGATACCTTTGGAACTGTTGAGGAAAACTTTAAGGATATGGATGTAGAAGTTAAGATAATATCTAGGGAAAATGGGACTGTAGATAAATTGAATTTTATAAGGGAACTAGGTTCATATAGGACAATAGCGGTAGGGAATGGGAACAATGATACATTGATGCTTAGGGAAAGCACCATAGGGATATGTGTCATAGGGGCAGAGGGTCTAGCGACTAAAGCCCTTCTTGCAAGCGATATTGTTGTAAAGGATATAAGGGATTTATTTGAAATGATAAAGGATACCAGTAGAATTATTGCAACCCTTAGAAGATAGTCATGGGGTTATGAAAGTAATGAAAAAAGCCCTAGAAACATGGGATATTTTGCTATGTATAAATTAAGATTTACTCTAAACTCTATATATAGATGTGGAATTTCGAAAATTAATAAAAAGAACGTTCAATCCGACAAGAATTTAGAGAAAACTTTATCTTCAAGCTTTGAGAAAAATTCTAACGCTCCCGTGAGGCGTCCATGCCTCATGGTCGCTGAACTGACCTCCTGTCAGTTCTACGAATTTTTCACAAATCTTTCAGATAGTTTTCTTACTAAATTCTTGAAGTCATTCTCTTTTCTTTTTATTAATTTTCTTAGTCACATATCTATAGATAATCTGAGTTAATAATTAATTTATGCATCATCGCAAAGCTTCAAATTAAGCTAATAATTTCAATGCATATATTAATTATTAACCTGAGTTATCTATATATGCCTAAAAATGATTGAAATATTTATTTATATGCTTATAATATTTATAGGGAGGTGAGATTATGCCAATCTATGAATATCGATGTGGTCAGTGCGATAGTACATTTGAGAAGCTTGTGAAGATTACCGATGATAGTATACAAGAATGTCCTAAATGCGAAAGTACAGATGTAAAAAGAGAATTTTCTACATTTGGGATAGGTGGTTGTCCTAATACCGGTGCGGGGGGACAAAAATAGTGGATAATAAAGCCATCTAGGGAAATTGTACATATTCATTGCTTCTAATTAGTATATAATATATACTATAATTAGAAGCAATAATTATTAGGAAGATAATTACGAGGTGTTTTATGCTGGAGTTTGTTCTTAACTAAACTAATCAAATTTAATATTTGCATCAAGAGAAGCTTTCAAGAATCTGAGCCAATCAGGTCTATTTGTTGTACCCTTCTTTTGGTGGATTGAATATACAGTTTTGAACCTATTTTTAAGGATTCAAATTGATATTCATATCGTTGTTAAGAACATAGGCTGATATATAAATTAAATTGATGACAAATGCCGTGGCTTAATTCCACGGCATTCCAGATTGTTGGCAAAGTCAACAAGATGGCAGACTGTCTGAAAATTTGAAGTTCGAGGCGTGCTGAAACCGAGAGACCGCAGCGTATACAAACATACGTAAGGGTTCTTGGTTGAAGCAACAACGAAGAAATTCGAGTTTTCAGGCAGCCTGAAATGCCGTGGCTTAATTCCACGGCATTCTTATGTCTAATTTTATTATGGGTGTATAATCATTATCGTCAGATTAAACCGCAATCTACCATATAATTATTGATTATTGGTAGTTATAGGAAAAAATAATTTGTATGATAAGGATTATATATTTCAGATGTTGTGATAAAGACTGTAAACAAGCCAAATGTTTGTTTGCGGTCTTTTTTTATTTATATAGAACAAAACCCTAGAGAGGAGGAATTGAATGTTGCTGGTTTCTAAATACGTATATATTTTTCAAAGCATTATATCAAATTATGGAGGGATTAAGGTTGAATAAAACTACTTTAAGAATGTTGGAATACGATAAAATAAAGGAAATACTAATAGAATATGCTGTGTCAGAAGAGGGAAGAGACTTTGTTAGGAGGCTGGAGCCATCAATAGATATAAATATTATTAGAAATTGGCTAAATGAGACCACAGAGGCCAAAAATTTGTTGGAAAGCAATTTTCGAGTTCCTCTTCATAGTCTAACCGGTATTAATAAAACCCTAGAAAAATTAGATATCAACTATACACTAAACCCTGAGGAATTGATGCTCCTATTGGATTTTATAAAAAATTCAAAGAGAATGAAGGGTTTTATGAAATCTAAAGAGCTTATTTCACCAAATATATGTGCCTATTCCTTGTCTATATATGATCTTGAAGATATTAGTGAAGAAATAGATAGATGTATTAGAAATGGGAGGGTAGATGATAAAGCTTCACCACAACTAGGCAAAATTAGAAAAAGAATAGGAATCCTAGAGGATAGAATCAAAGGTAAATTTCAAAGCATATTAAGTTCTCCAGCCTATAGCAAGTATATACAAGACAATCTTATCGGCTTTAAGGAAGGAAGATATGTAATACCTGTGAAAAGAGAATATAGAAAAAATATAAATGGAAAGGTCATAGATACATCTGGTTCTGGTTCAACGGTTTTTATTGAACCAGCGGCCGTAGGGAAAATACAAGAAGAACTAAATCTTTTAAGGATTGAAGAGCAAAATGAAGAATATAAGATATTATCCTATTTGACTGATATGATTAATGGATATAGTAGAGAAATAAAAATTAATCTGGAGGCTATGGCCTATTATGATTTTATATTTGCAAAGGCAAAGTATAGTAAAGCTATAGAAGGAAATACAGTTAAACTAAACATGGAAAAATATATATCCATAAGGGAAGCAAAGCATCCCTTAATCGGCAAGGATGCTGTACCATTAGACTTTAGCATAGGGGATAAATTTAGAAGTTTGGTAATTACAGGGCCTAATACAGGGGGAAAAACCGTAGCACTAAAGACGGTAGGACTCTTAACCATTATGGCTCAGTCCGGGATGCATATACCCATGCAAAGGGATGGAGAACTTGCAGTATTTAATGATATCCTAGTCGATATTGGCGATAATCAGAGTATAGAGCAGAGCTTAAGTACATTTTCTTCCCATATGAGCAATATAATAGGTATAGTAAAATGTGCGGATAAGGATTCATTAGTCATTTTAGATGAATTGGGTGCGGGAACTGATCCAACTGAGGGAATGGGACTGGCAACCTCCATACTAGAGGAAATTCATAGAAAAGGGGCAACCATATTGGCTACAACCCATTATAGCGAGATAAAGGAATTCGCAAGTAAGGAAAGGGGCTTTGAAAATGGATGTATGGGATTTGATTTAGCTACATTAAAGCCTTTATATAGATTGAAAATAGGTGAATCTGGAGATAGTAATGGCTTTAATATAGCCCTTAGATTGGGTATGGATAAAAAGCTCATCGAAAGAGCCCATGAAATATCATATAAAGAGAGTAAAGATTATAGTGATGTTCATAAAAGGCTTAAGGAATTGAATGAGGTAGAAAATAAGGAGATAATTTACCACCATGATAAACAGCTTAATAAAGTGAAAAAAACTAAAATAGATAAGAAAAAAATAGAGAAACAAAGGATTGATAATGAATTCAGTATTGGAGATAGGGTATATATTAGCAGCTTAAATGCCTTTGGTATAGTCCATAGATTAGAAGATAGTAAGGGGGAAATCGGGGTTATAGTGAAAAAGAAGAAGATAAGGGTAAATAAAAAGAGATTGACCTTGCATATAGAAGCGGAAAAGCTTTATCCCGATTTTGACAATTATGACATGGACATTGTCCTAGAGACAAAGGAGGATAGAAAGAAAAAGAAGCTCATGAATAGAAAATATGTAAAGGGACTTACCAGGGATATTGAAAAATAATAGACCCATCCATCTTACTCATTTTTTCATATGCCCTATGAAAGATTCCTTGTAATAAGAAAAAATAAACTGTAAAATTTAAAGTAGTACTGAAAATTCTGATAAGGGGTAGATTAAATTATGGGAAATATAAGGCTTATAATTCAATATGATGGGAGTAGATATAAAGGTTGGCAAAGACTTGGGGATGGTCAAATGACCATACAGGGAAAGCTAGAGGATGTTTTAAGTAAGATGACGGAAGAAAATGTTGAGCTTTTTGGTTCCGGTAGAACCGATGCTGGGGTCCATGCTTTAAATCAGGTGGCCAACTTCAATACAAGCTGCGAAATGACCACCAATGAAATCCTAGATTATTGTTATAGATATTTACCCGATGATATAGTCGTAAAAAGGGTAGAAAGAGCCAGTGGGAAATTTCATGCAAGATATAATGTACGAAGAAAAAAATACCTATATAAAATATGGAATCATAAATACCATGATCCATTTATGAGGAAGCATATAACCCATATCGAAGAAACTTTAAATATAGATAATATGAGAAAGGCCGCTTCTTATTTTATTGGAGAACATGACTTCACTAGCTTCACAACGGCCAAGTCCAAGAAAAAGTCTAGGGTGAGAAAAGTCTTTGAAGTTGATATAACTAAGGATAATAATATCATAGCAATAACGGTTCAGGGAAGTGGGTTTTTACACAATATGGTGCGAATTATGGTTGGGACTTTGATAGAAGTAGGCGTTGGAAGGATGAGGCCCGAGGAAGTAGCTAAAATATTAAATAAAAAGGACAGAAGTAAGGCAGGACCAACAGCTCCTGCACAGGGACTATTCTTATATGATGTAGAGTATTAGACATATTTTGGTTCAAAGTTCTAAGTGGTAAGTTCTAATATATAGATTAAAGAAAAACAATCTAAAGATTTCTATGATCTAAAGGGATATCTTAAAACTTAGGGCTTTGAATTTATAATTGTAGGGATTCCAGTCAAAACTTTAATTTATGTTCCCCATTTTATATCATATATTCAAGAAAATTGAGTTCTTCTCCATAATGTCATATCTTTAAAAATAAAATTTTTCATATCTTATCTTCCATTATCAAAATAAACGATATTTCAAATTAATCTTAAATGCTCCATATGAAAATCACTTCAAAGGTTTAAAAATACTTTATTAAGCATATGTTACCATTAAATTACAATTCCTTTACATAAGGAATTTTTTATGATCATATTAATAAATTATTTATTAAGAGGGCCCAAAAAATTTAATGATCTCCGTATGCTATGTAAAGTTTATTTATTATGATCCATATAACAAAAATGAAATTAGGAGGATAAAGTATGAAAAAAATTGTAAGTTTTATGTTAGCATTATTGCTAATAATGTCAGTAACGATGACAGACACCTATGCTATGAATAATAATTATAAGCATAAGTCCCTTAAAATCGCGAAGAAGGGCTATTTGTCAATAGGGATTACAAAACAGTTTAAAGATATCGATGATTATGATTGGGCTGAAAAGGCCATAGAAAGAATGGCAATAAAGGGAGTTATAAAGGGATATGGAGAAGGAACATATCAACCTAAACGATCTGTTACTAAGCTTGAAGCAATAATCATGGCCCTTAGGGTTATGGGATATGAAGATATGGCGAGGATAAACCTAGATAGAATTAAAAAAGGGGCTAAGAAACTAAAAAATAAAGGCAAGATTGAAGTATGGGCCTATGGATATGTTGATGTGGCTTTGGAAAAGGGAATACTTGATGAATTTGAGCTTATAGATATGAACTTAAATGAACCCGCCAAAAGACACGAGGTAGCAAAGTATATAATAAGAGCCTTAGGTTATGAGGAAGAAGCTGAAGAGTATATGAATAAGGAGCTTCGATTTATTGATGCCGAAGCTGTACAGCTTGGGTCGGTAGGGTATGTATATCTTGCAGATAAAAAGGGCATCATCAAGGGATATCCTGATAAAACCTATAGACCAAATAAATCCATTACCAGGGCAGAAATGGCAGTCCTAATCGCAAGGTTGGATGATAGTGTGTATAGCGATATAGATGAAAATGAAAAATTTGCGGAGCTAGTGGCAATTAGGGAAAATAAATTGATATTAAAAATCGATGACCGAAATAAAGAATATAGGATTTTAGAAAATGCCCCTGTTTATACTAAGGATGGCAAATATGTTTCAACAAGGGAATTAGAAGTAGGTATGGAAATAAAGATACAGCTTAATGATGAAGGTATTATAGTATTCTTTGAAATCAAAGGAGATTATAACAAGGATACAGTGAAGGAATATACAGGTGAAGTAGAAGATATAGATAATGATTATGAATGGATTGAGCTGGAGATAGGAAATAGAGATAGAAAATATTACGTAATAGATGAAACAAAGGTAGTATTTGATCATGGTGTAGAAGGTGATATAGAAGATGTAAAAGTAGGTGATAAAGTTTATGTAAAAATAAGAGAAGATGACGAAATAGTATATATTGAAGTAGACAGAGAACTATATCATGAATATAAAGGCGAAGTAGAGGATATTGATGGTGACTATGATTGGATTGAAATAGACATAGGAAGTAAGGATAAAAGATTTGACATAACAGATGAAACAAAGGTAATATTTGAAGATGATATAGAGGGAGATATAGAGGATATCAAAATAGGGGATGAAGTAGAAGTAAAAATAAATGAAGATGAAGAGATAGAGTATATGGAGGTTGACAGAGAATTAGATTATGATGTGTATGAGGGGCTTTTATTAGAAGTGGACGATGAAGAAATATCTATCCTTTCATCCAAAAAAGTTATTTCATTTGAATTAGAGAAACATGTAAAGGTTGAGTTTAAAGATAGAGAAGGGGATTTAGACGATTTAATGGTTGGAGACGAAGTTAAATTAATAGTAGATGAAGATGATGACGAGGTTCTAGAAATTCAAGTAGATAGAAAATATAATGCTGTAGGCATAGCTGGTAAACTAATAATTGTCTATGAAGATGAAAGACAGATAGCAATTAAGCAGGACACAAAAGTAAAGATCTATGATTATAAAAGCTCCACTAACGTATATGTAAATGACGATAGAGCTAAATTATCGGATTTAGAAGAAGATGATAATATACTACTTATCGTGGATGATGGTGAAGTAGAAGAGATAAGGGCATATAGAGTAGAATAGCTGCAAAAAAGCACTGGAAAAATCCAGTGCTTTTATTATGCCTATAAAATCAAATATAATATATTTGAGTACCTAAAAATATTTATTTTTTACGTATATCTGTGATGTAAAAGGTGGTGAAAGCGTGGGCCCATTTTTAAAAATATTTAAGAAAACAAAAACACCTATAGAAGATAGGCTGACAAAAATTAAAGGTGGAGATGATGAGGAAAGAGAAAATTTCATTGATGAATACACTCCTTTTATAATAAAGTGCATTACTAAAGTCACAAATAGATATATTGAGATAGAGAATGACGATGAATTTAGTATTGGACTTGAAGCTTTTAATGAGGCCATAAATAAATACGAATTTACTAAAGGTAGCTTTATTGGATATGCAGAAAGGGTTATTAAAAGTAGGGTAATAGACTTTCATAGGAAAACGAAAAAATTAAAGAAAGTGATATCCATGGATGGACAGGATGTAATTGAAAATAAGTTGGAAGGAAAATCAAAACATTGTAGCCTAACTGAAAGATATGAGATGAAGGAACAGATATTAGAATTACAAGCTTTGCTGAAGGACTTTAATATATCCTTCAAAGAGTTGGTAGAAGAAACTCCAAAGCATATTGATACTCGGTTAAATGCCATATCTATAGCAAATTCTATGATTGAAGACGATTCTATAAAGGAAGAATTGTATAGAAAGAAAATGCTTCCAGTAAAAAAGATACTAGAAAAAATAGGCGGGAGCAAAAAGGTCTTGAAAAGAAATAGAAAATTTATTATTTCAGTGGCTTTAATATTAGACAGTGAATTAGATGTATTAAGGGATTATATATACGAAGTAGAAGGGAGGAAGAAGCATGGTATATAAGGGCGTAGTAATGGAAGTAGAAAAGAGTTACATAATAGTTCTTACCCATGGCGTTGATTATGTAAAGCTAAAGAAAAAAGGAAACGTTGATATAGGGAAAAAAATAATGTTCATAGAGGATGACATTATAAGGGAAAGTTATACATCCTTTAAACCTTTCATTGGGATTGCAGCTGCCATTATTTTGATTATTGCTACTATTATAGGAGGCTTTGGAATTGATTTCATAAAAGGCTTTCAGGCATATGCCATAGTAAGTTTGGATATAAATCCTAGTTTAGAATTTCAAATAGATGATAGAGAAATTGTTAAGAAGGTAAACCCTCTAAATGACCAAGGGCAAGAAATTATTGATGATAATATGGTAGGGATGAAGATTGAAAATGCAGTCATATATAGTATAAAAAAGGCAATCGATAAGGAATACCTAAATAATGAAAACAATATAGTATTAATTTCAAATGTAATTTTAAATGATGATGTTGAGCATACCGCAATAATTGAGAATGAGATTTATAAAAAAGTAGAAGAGGATGACGAACTACAGGATATAGACCTCATATATGTTGATTCAGACAAGGAAGTTCTAGAGAAAGCAAGGGAAAATCATGTTTCAGTTGGTAAGTATAAGGTTTATGAGATTGTTTCAACTAATAAGCCTGAGGTGAAGGTAGAGGACATAAAGAATAAAAAAGTAAGTGACTTAGTGAAGGAACACAAAGAGTTAAGGAAAGATGAAATCTTAAAAACTAATAAAAAAATAAAGGAAAAGAAAGACAAAATTAAAAAAGAGATAAACAAAAAGAAGCAAATAAAAAACAAAAATAAAGAGGAAGAAAAGAAGGATATAAAATATGAAATTAAAAAGAAGAAGAGAAAGCTTGAGAATATGAAAAAAGCAAAGGATAAAAATGAATCAAATAAAGGCAAGAAGCAAAAAACAAATATAAATATTAGAAAGTACAAAGATAAGAATAAAAATCAAAATAAAGCTGATAATGATAAAGGAATTATAAAAGATAGTGAAAGCAAGATACTTAAAGATATAAATACAAAAATCATAGAAATAGAATCAAAGAAAAAGATGAATAAAGAAAAAGAAAATAAAAATGAAGACGACGATGATAATGATAAAGGGATCATAAAAGACAATGAAAGTAAGATATTTAAAGATATAAGTACAAAAATCATAGAAATAAAATCAAAGAAAAATATGGATAAAGAAAAAGAAGACAACGATGACGACGACAATGACGACGACAATGGCGAAGAGGAAGATGATTAAGGTAAAACATGGAAGCCGGGTAATCAATTATTTTTATTGACTACCTGGCTTTTTATATAAATAGAATCGGAAGTAGCTATAGCAATAATGCAGGGAGCTACCGGATTCTATTTTGTAATAAAGTGTTTTTTAAGACCCTGAAAAATATAAGAAAGCCCCATATAAATAGTCTGACAACTTTATTCCTTTTACTATGAGTATATGAAATACAAAGCAATATGTTCCAAATAAAAAAATATTGTTACATAAAATGTATTTATACTGAATTTTTATTTTTATACACTTTATTCATCAAATGGGAATATTATAAATTAGTTGAGGGAATTGCATAATTTAAACTTAGCTAAGTTGCATAATGAACGGGGGATTATGCAATTTGCTCAGTTGTAGTATATAGGGGGAAAAAGTATTTATGAAAAAGGCAAACAATAAAATTGATACGACATTGGATTTAATTTTGAAGCTGCCTGAGGAAAGAAAACAAAGAAGCGGATATTTAAAGACCGGATTCGAAACCCTTACAGATAGTTGGGAGCTAATAGTGAAGTATAAAGGTAAAAATATAAAAAAAATAGCTAATGAATTGGATGCACAGGTAGAAATTATTAGTAAAAAATTTGCCATATTTACTATAGAGGAAGAAAAGATATATCTATTATCACAATACAAGGAGGTAGAATATATTGAAAAGCCTAGGAGGCTTATTAGTTCAATTAATACAGTGGGAAAATATGATTTAGATGCCCTTCAAAAATACTCTATAAAGGATTTAAATGGAGAAGGAGTAATGATTGGAATAATCGATTCCGGGATAGAGTATAACAATCCTGATTTTATAAATGAAGATGGGACTACAAGAATTGAATGCATATGGGATCAATCAGTTGTTGAGGGACAGTCCCCTAAGGGATTCAATAAGGGAACGGAATGGAATAGAAAGGAAATAAATAGAGCCTTAAAGGATATAAAGGAAGATAAATATTCATCAGTAATACACCATATTGATGTATTGGGTCATGGAACTTGTGTAGCAGGTATAGCAGCGGGAAATGGAAGGTCCCATGGAGGTAATTATTCGGGCGTAGCTCCAAAATCCGAATTAATGATTGTTAAGCTAGGAGCAAGGGGAGGAGAAGGATTTTCAAGAACTACAGAGTTTATGAGGGCTATGAGATATTTAGTAGATAAAGCTAAAAGCATAAATAAACCTATAGTCATAAATGGAAATTATGGTACCGATGAAGGATGTGGTGATGGTAATTCATTATTTGAAAGCTGCATAAATGAAATTTTGGAGGAATGGAAGATAACAATGGTGGTTGCTGCTGGTAATACGGGATATGCAGGCCATCATTTTGGTGGAAGAGTACAGGGAAATAAAGATACTGAAATAAAAATACAAGTGGGCAGAGAAGAAAGAATAATAACGTTGGAAGTATGGAAAAATTTCTATGATGTATTTGATTTTGAATTGATATCTCCCCATGGATATACAACGGGGAAAATAGATGTGGACAAAGAGCTTTATAGGATTGATATAGATACTATGGAGTGCTATATATGCTTGAATGAACCCAATAAAGACGATAGGAACCAACAGGCTTTTATTTTAATCTTGCCTAAAAATGACACAATTAAGGAGGGGATATGGAGCTTAAAAATTCATGGTAAAAACATTGTGGATGGAAGCCTAGATATTTGGATTCCCATGACGGAAATAGACCAAGAAGAAACTAGATTTTTAAAAAGTGATTTCAGCCGTACCATAAGAGTTCCCGGAACGGCATCAAAGGTGATAACTGTAGGGAGCTATGATCCTTTGACCAATAGTGTTTGTAATTTTTCTGGCAAAGGGAATTCAGAGCCAGAACAAATTATTAAGCCGGAATTAGTTGCCCCTTATGGCAATATAATAAATCCCCTTGCTAAGATAGATAATCGTAATTTAATTGGTACCGGAATATCAACAGCATATGTGGCTGGTGCAGCAGCACTATTAATGCAATGGGGTATAGTAATGGGAAACGATACCCAACTGTACGGAGATAAAGTAAAAGAATATCTTATTAAAGGTGCAATGAGAAAAAATGAGAAAATGGAGTTTCCCAATAACCTATGGGGCTTTGGAAGTCTATGGATAGAAAACAGTATAAAATTAGCGAAACTTGGAGGTAATAGGGGAAGCAAAAATGTAGAGCCTAATGAAAACTATATTCAGGAAAGAATAGTTAAGGTTTTAGGAGTACATCCTATGCACATGAATCCCATATTTCTTTCCTATTTCCCAGTTATTTATGACAAATACAACCATGTAGATTAAATTTAAATAATGATATAATATATAGTAATACTGCTTTAAATATTGATGAATTTTTCTAAAAAGTATATAAGTATTTATTATTTCAGCATAAATTCTAACTTATACACGTCCAAAATGCCCGAAAGCATCTCATATTTCTCCATTTATAAATTAAGCTATACTATAAAACCCTATACACTAAAGAAAAATTAAGAAGGATGATTGCTATGAAGAGGATAGATGAAAGAGATACGATGTTTGCAAGGATGACCTATCAAAAAGGCTCCAAGGAATACGAAGATTACTATAAAAGAAATCCCGATAAAAAGGAAATTGATGATGAACTTAGAACCCTACCAAGTATATGTGGAGAAGGAACAGCCACCTTTCATTCTCTTCATTCACCCCTTGCAGATGCTGGATTTAGATTTTTATCGGATATAAAAAAATATGTAGAAGGTGAAGTAAATAAAAATAGAGTTGAGGTTGAAGCTGAGGAAATAACCAAAAAGATAAAGAAATTTTCAAGATATTTTGGAGCAAAACTAGTAGGAATAGCAAAGCTTAAAGAGCATCATTATTATAGCTATAGGGGAAGAAATCCAGAAAGCTACGGAGAGAAAATAGATAAATTTCATAAATACGGAATAGTTTTTGCTGTAGAAATGGATAAGGATATGATAAACAGGGCCCCACAATGTGAAGAGGTTATAGCTGTGACAAAGGGGTATATTGATGGGGCAATAATAGGTATGTGGATTAGCTATTATATTAGGGAGCTGGGATACGAAGCAAGAAATCATATGGATGGTAATTACATGGTAGTTGCGCCACTTGTCGCTCAGGATGCTGGTCTTGGGGAGATAGGAAGAAATGGATTACTAATTACAAAGGAATATGGACAAAGGGTGAGACTTGGTGTAGTTACTACGGACATGCCCCTTATACCAGATGAAAGAGAGGATTTCGGGATTAAGGAATTCTGTAAGGTATGTAATAAATGTTCTAAAACCTGTCCAGGTAAAGCCATACCCACTGGAGACATGGAAGAAATTGATGGGGAGCTTAGATGGCAAATAAATCAAGAAAATTGCTATGTCATGTGGAGACGTATAGGAACTGACTGCGGTGTGTGTCTATCTACATGTCCATTTAGTCAAGGAGTACCTAGGGAGCTGGTAGATAATATGAGGATTTCTAAGAAAAATATGGGTAAAATTCTAAGGGAATACGAAGAAAAATATGGCATAAGACCCTATATTAGAGAACCCCTGGATTTATTAAAATAATACGATGGTACATAGGCTTTTACAGTTGGTACAATAGCATAAAAGTAAATAGCAAAATTTTTGTGGGGGTTACTATAAAAAAAACATATGATACATACTTGAAGTATAGAAAAAATTAATTAGACAGTAACATGGATAAAATGATATCGTTTTTAGTATCAATGCATAGGGAGGAATAACAAATGAAATTTATAAAAAACAATAAAATAAAGATATTAATTATTTTAGCTATTATATGTATGTACTTGTTTATACCTTCAGTTAAAATAAATATAAATCAAGCTATATTTATTTTGAGTAATGTTAATGTGGACATGGCTAGAGAATATATATTGTCATTTGGGATGTGGGCGCCTATTGTATCTTTCTTACTCATGATTTTACAATCAATTGCTGCACCCCTTCCTGCATTCATTATTACCTTTGCTAATGCAGGATTATTTGGATGGATTAAAGGAGCTATTCTTTCTTGGTCTAGTGCCATGGCGGGAGCTGCAATTTGTTTTTATATAGCCAGATTTTTAGGAAGAAATGCAGTAGAAAAGCTTACATCTAGAACAGCATTAAAGAGTGTAGATGGATTTTTTGAAAAATATGGTAAATACGCGATTTTAATTGCAAGATTACTACCCTTCATATCATTCGATATTGTAAGCTATGCAGCAGGGCTTACATCTATGAGTTTTTGGTCATTCTTTATAGCTACAGGACTGGGACAACTTCCTGCTACAATTATTTATTCATATATAGGAGGTATGCTTACAGGAACTACAAGGACTTTTGTATTTGGATTATTATGCTTATTTTCATTAAGTATATTAATAGCACTAATTAAGAAAATTTGGGATGACAAAAAAAGATAAGGAGGGAATTAGAATTGAAATCTAAAGGGAAAATTTTTTTGCTGATGAGTATTTTGATTATTACTTTTTTAGCTGGATGTGCTAAAGAAAACTCGACAGTAAAAAAAGAAGATTTTGATGCGTCGATTTATGTAAATAATGAATTTTTAATAACGCCTAATGAATTAAAGGATTTATTGGGAAGTGAAGAATTAGTACTTCTTGATTGCAATAAGCCTGATATTTACAATAAGCAACATATTCCTGGAGCTGTGAGCATAGGGCTTCATACATTCTCAGATAAAACAGGGAAACCAGGGGATCCAGGATGGGGAACCCTTGTAAAAAAACAGGAATTAAAGTCAAGACTTGAAGCATTAGGTATAGATAATGATAAAACGGTAGTATTTTATTCAGATGTATTCAAGGGACCGGGAGCTGATGGACGGGCTATTTGGCAGTTAAAGCAAGCTGGTATGGATAATGTGAAGCTATTAGTTGGAGGACTTTCCTATTGGAAAGAGCTAGGTTATGAAACAACTAACGAAGTATCAAAACCAATTCCGACTTCAGGTGTAGTTCTTAAAGACTATGATGAGAGCTATAGTGCAACAAAAGAGTATATATATGAAAATCTAGGAAAGCAAGTCTTAATAGATGTTAGAACAGAAGGGGAATTTAAGGGATCTCAAAAAGTAGGAGAGCCAAGGGGAGGACATATTAAAGGATCTGAGCATATGCTATGGACAGATATTTTAAATAAAGATGGTACTCCAAAATCTCCAGATGAAATTAAGACTATTATGGCTGATATGGGAGTAGGGCCTAAAGATGACTTTACAGTATACTGAACTATGGGTATAAGATCTGGATATACATCCATGATCCTCAGAGCCGTTGGCTTTGATAAAGTTAGAAATTATGAAGCTTCAATATATGAGTGGGGCGGAGATTTCGATATGCCTATGGAAAAATAGCATAATTTGTTTACAAAAAAGGATTCCTTTAATTATAGAGGAATCCTTTATTATTAAAACATATACATAGAGTTTAGGATGAACCTCAATTTATACATATGGAAATATACCATGTTTCTGGGGAACTTTGATATGTATAAATCAAGATTTTGACTATAATATCTATAGAGCAAATTACATAATTACTTTCTATAAGAATCATCTACTACATGTAGTTTTAAAATCACTAAAGCTATACCACCAAATATGCCATATCTTAAATATTCAAATTAAGGATGATATTCGCATATTAGGTTTAGCCAAGTAAGAGTTATGCAATTTCCTCTATACCTAAAAATCCATATTAAAGCTGAAAAAAACCGAGGCTTAAAAATCTAAAACGGGATTATTTATCTTTTATTAACCATTTATTTTGGTGAATTATTGGAGTATTGAATAAGTGAAATAGTGGGCTTTATGATCTATGGATGATGCATAACGAATATCGAAGCCATTGGCTATAGATGACAGATGAACAAATAATCTCATATTTTCAACTTAAGCTCTTTAGCTAGATCATCTTTGATATTTTGTAGCTCCATAGTTCTGCTACCGAACCAATCCACACTTTTAAATAATCAAGCTCCAGTATGTTTCAGCTTAAATATGGATTTTTAGGTTAGCAAAGGGGACTATACCTCTTTGCTAACTATTTTTATTATTTCTTTTAAAGGCCTCTACTATGTCCTCCAAGGAATCATGGATATTGTATTCCATCTGGAAATCTACGACCTTTTGAAGCATTACGTTATCTATTGCTTCCGATAGAAGATCCGCCTTATTAAGTACTTTTTTGTAAAGTCCCTTTACTATATTCCTGTCATAATTTATTTTTTTAAGAACCTTAACCTCATAGTTATACTGACTTTGATTACCTTCGTTGTTTATAAGATATCCAATTCCATCTCTTATGTATTCCTCACTTCTATTTTGAGTAAGGTTTTCTAGGCTATATAATGCAAAGCTGCGAAGGTTTTTACTATATTCAATGGCAGTATCTAATGGAAGCTTCTCAGAGTTTTCTACCCAGTCAACCAGTATAGTAGATTTAGCCTTGTTTATAGCCATTGAAAGCTCCATCTTTTTATTTGTTAAAGAATTGATTAAATAAATAATATCCTCAATACCGATATCCAAATCACTTTTTTGTTCAATTAACTTTACTTCATCTTCCTCACTTTTCAAAACCTTGCTTTTCAAATGCTCTTCTTTTATATCATAAATTAAAGTTTCACTATCCAAATAATTACTCAACCTATCAATTGTTTTCTGTAAAAAATTTGCATACCTACCGGCTTCCTTAATATTTAGCATAAATCATTCCTCCAATCTAAAATTTTGGAATAATATAATTATAAGACAAAGTCACAAAAAGTACAGTATATTAATAAAGATGTAAATTGGTTGTAATAAAGCTGTAAAATTGACAGTGTGTGATAAAATACCCTTTCTTTATAATACTGAGGGTGTCAAAGGGAAGAGATTGCAAACTTCAAATGTCAACAAAGTAAACGTTGGTAGTTGACAATGCGAGTTCCTTAAGTTACTATATATATGTAATACATAAATGAAGGGAGACTGACTATGAAATTAAGTACACGTGATATGATTCTAGTAGCTTTATTTGCAGCACTTACTGCCATAGGAGCCTATTTAGTTATTCCCACACAGCCAGTTCCGTTTACACTACAAATTTTATTCTGTATGTACGCAGGAGTATTTTTAGGAGCAAGATTAGGTTTTTTATCACAGGTAGTTTATATTTTAATGGGATTAATAGGACTTCCTGTATTTGCAGGGGGTACGGGAGGATTTTTCTATATACTAAAACCTACATTTGGTTACCTCATAGGATTTATTTTATGTGCTGCTATTATTGGAAAGATAACTGAAAATATTAGTGAGATTAAAGGGGTTATAGGGTTTTTTAAGATTTTTACCGCAGGAGCAATAGGACTTTTTGTCGTTTATGCAGTCGGAGTTCCATATTTATATGGAATAGTTAATTTTTACTTAGGCAATGCAATGTCATTTGAAGCTGCAATGAAGGCTGGTCTTTATCCATTTATAATACAGGATTTGATCAAGGTAGGTATAGTTGCATTTACATCCATATTTGTTATACCAGCTATTAGAAGAGCAGGATTTATTAAATAGCTTAAAAGTGATGGATAATAGACCAAATTTGAAAAGGAGTTATATTCCATATGAGAAAACTAATAATGGATATCACAGATAGGATACTAAAGGGTGGAAAAATTAAAACTGAAGAAGCACTAAAACTAATAAATATAAATGAAGACGATATGGAATCCTTAGAGTCCTTATTTCAAGGGGCAAATGCAATAAGAAAAAGGTTTGTTGGCAAGAAGGCTGACCTATGCACCATAATGAATACAAGATCTGGAAAATGCTCCGAGGATTGCAAGTTTTGTGCGCAATCTTCCCATTATAAAACTGGCGTAGATGAGTATGAGCTTTTAGACTATGATAAAATTTTAGAAAGAGCAAAGGAAATGGAAGAAGCAGGGGTTCATAGATTTTCCCTGGTAACTAGTGGAAGGGGAATGCAAAATAAAGATTTTGAAGCAATCGTAGAAATATACCAGAAACTTAGTAGAGATACTAATCTAAAGCTATGCGCTTCCCATGGCATAATAGACTATGATCAGGCTATAAGATTAAAGGAAGCTGGAGTCCAAATGTATCATCATAATGTGGAAGCCTGTAAGGATTATTATAGTGATATATGCACCACCCATACCTATGAAGATAGAATAGACACTATAGAAGCTGTAATGAACTCTGGTCTTGAGATTTGTTGTGGTGGTATCTTAGGAATGGGCGAAACTAAAGAGGATAGGATAAAGATGGCATTTGAAATAAAGGATCTAGGGGTAAAATCCGTGCCTTTAAATGTACTTAGTCCTATTAAGGGAACACCATTAGAGGATACAGAGCTATTGGCACCTAATGAAATTTTGAAGACGATGGCACTATATAGATATATCATTCCAGACTGCTATATAAGATATGCTGGGGGAAGAATGGCTTTGAAGGAAAAGCAGAATATAGGATTTAAGGCAGGAGTAAACGGTGCATTAACAGGAAATTATTTGACAACCATAGGTAATAATATAAAACAGGATAAGGAAATGATTATATGTGAAGGATTTGATTTATAATAGCTATTGAGGATTTTAAAAAGGAGAAATTGAGCATTCTCCTTTTAATCAAGGACTTAAATCTATGGGGCATAATTGTGACAAGGGCTGATATAGGAGCTATAAATAACAAATATGGTCGATAATGATATAAAGCTTGTTCTTACCTGTTGTTTTTCGCCACATCATACAATACACTCTGAATATTGACAAATTTTTTAGTTGTTATATAATAAATAATAAATATACAGAGGTGAATGTGATGGGAAAACTTCAAAATGAGTATAGATGTTCTCTTCAGCTTGCTATAGATATACTTGGTGGTAAATGGAAGATGAGAATTATTTGGTATCTTTTAGATGGAACCAAGAGGTTTTCTGATTTTGCACGGAAAATACCAAACATTTCCCAAAAAACCCTTACACAGCAGCTGCGGGAACTTGAAAACAAAGATATCATCTCAAGAAAGATATATGCTGAAATGCCACCTCGTGTTGAATATACTCTAACAGAATACGGCTATCAATTATCAGATGTTTTGAAAGGACTGAGTAATTGGTCTCATCAATACGCAATCGACAAAGATATTCCTGTAAGCACACGAAAGAAAAACAACATAAAGATAGATGATGGTGAGGAGCAAATAATAGATCAGTAACGAAATTGAATTTATATTTTGTCTTTTACTATAATCAATAGGTAGACTTGTGTTTGAATAAAAATCAGAACACAAGTTTTTTATTTAAAATATTTTTTATAAAAAAATTTGAGGTGTAAAGATAGTTTTTTGAACAAATAGTGATGTAGTTCAATCTTTCTTCTAATATATGTTTTGAGAAAATTCTTTGTAGACTTAATGAAAAGCAATTAATTTATTCATAAATGTTAAAGGATTTAGAAAAATTATATAGAAATTTTAAATATAATTTATTAATTATGAAAGGGAGAATGGATATGTATTTTATAACCTATATACATGATAATACAGAGGAAATAGGGATTGTTTTAAAACAGCAGAAAAGAATTTTTCCTATGAAAGAAGTATTTAAATACATAGATATGAATTGTCCTGAAACAATGAATGATTTCATTGACATTGCAGCTGATAATTTGATAAAAGATATAAAGGGAGTACTCAATGACGGAAAACTTAAAGGAATACCAGAAGAAGATGTAAAGCTTTCTGCTCCTATACCCTATCCAAGAAGAAATATTATTTGTCTCGGTAAAAACTATATAGATCATGCTAAGGAGACTAGGGGAATCCCGGGCGGTACCGATGACATACCAAAGTCCCCGATTTATTTTTCAAAAATTGCAGCTCCCGCAATAAGTGATGGAGATATTATCTTAAACCATAGTGAGATAACGGATATGGTTGATTATGAGGTTGAACTTGCTGTTATTATTGGAAAAGATGGTATTAATATAAAGGCCCAAGAAGCTGAGGAGCATATATTTGGATACACTATTGTAAATGATGTATCGGCTAGAGATGTTCAAATGAAGCATGGACAATGGTTTAAAGGGAAAAGCCTTAAAACCCATTGTCCAATGGGACCATATATTGCCCACAAAACTTTAATTCCATTCCCAATAGAACTTGATATTACCTGTAAAGTAAATAATGAGATTCGACAAAATTCTAATACAAAGAACTTAATATTTGACATACCATATATAATTAGTGATTTATCCAAGGGAATGGGGTTAAGGGCTGGAGATATAATCATTACTGGTACTCCAGCAGGAGTTGGTTTAGGATTTAACCCATGTAAGTATCTAAGACCTGGGGATAAGGTAGAGTGTTATATTGAAAAAATAGGAACCCTAACTAATATGGTTGAAGAATAATAGTATAAACCTATCCTAAATTCTTATAAAATTCATAAAATAAAGTTTTAATATAACAATAATATATAGAGATTCCAGTCAAAACTCTAATTTATACATGTCCAAAACTCCCACAAACACTGAGTATTTGTACATGTATAAATTAATTGTTTAACTGGAATATCTATATAGATTTCCCAAAGTTAAACTTAATTTATACATCTCAAAATATCCGATGATTCTAGGGATTTTTGATGTGTATAAATTAATTGTTTAACTGGAATATCTATAGTGTATATATTAAATACAGAAATAAGAATTTAGGAGGCTTAATTATGAAGGTAAATAAAGTGATCAAGGATACAAGATCGGTAAGGGAATATAAGGACAAAAAAATAGATACAGGTGTTATAAATCAGCTGTTGGATGATTTGAATAGGAATAGAGCCTTAAAGAAAGATATAAAAATGGATTTTGGCTTCATGGACAATGGAAAGGAAGCCTTCGAAAAGCTAGATGGTCTTGTGGGATATTTTGGAAAGTTTATTAAGGCACCCCATTATATTTATATCACTTCAGAGGTTGAAGACGGATATCTAGAGAATGCAGGTTATCTAGGTGAGGAGCTTATTTTAAGGGCTACTGATCTGGGACTCGGCTCATGCTGGATAGAGGTTTCTGAAAATATAAGCAAGGTAAAGGATATTTTGGATATCCAAGAAGATAGGGATATCATAGGACTATTGGCGATTGGCTATCCTAAAAAGGGATCAAAGGTTGCAGGCATGTATGATGTCAAGGGAAAAAGTGTATCCCCATTAACCCAGTATGGATATCCAAATATAGATATTAAATATGCAGATGCCCCTGTAAGTGAGAGAATCTCCATCGAAGACATGGCATATATTAAGGATTGGGGTAAAAAAGCAACAATTGATGATTTAGAAAATAGGGGTATGGCTGAGGTGTTTTATTACATGAGATTAGCACCTTCATGGGGGAATAGACAACCTTGGAAGTTTATAATAGATGGAGAGAGGATTGTTTTGGCTGTTAGCAAGGATGAAAAAATTACGGAAAGAACAGCAAAAATTGAAGCAGGAATAGCAATGTTATATTTTGAACTTATGATTCATCAGGTAGGTATTCCCGGTGGATGGATATTAGAAAAACCCGAAAAGAATTACAATATACCAAGGAGCTATTTTGTAGCTGGATATTATAGAATTTAATTATGCAATTTGCTCAATTAACATTATAGACTTTATCTATAATGGGATATGGTCCTGTGGATATTTTAGGGATATATGTTGAAGGACAGTTCTTTGAGGACAGACTTAGGGTGTTTCAGAATAAATGAAGCTTCAGATTTTGAAATTTTACCCATTTGGATGGTACTAATGTACGTGCCAAGTCGGTGGAATATCAAATGACAAAGAAATTTATCATTCTGAGATGCCCTATTTCAATATCTAGAATAGGAGAACCCCCTTGGAGTGGAATAATGAGTAAAGAATTATAATAAAATCATTGTAAATTCTTTTTAACCACTTTATACTTAATATGAGTTAATATGTAAGTATAAAGTATATATGGACTTATACAAAATTAATAAAAGCACTGTATAGGTATCAATTTATAAAAGGGAGAAGATTTTATGAAAAAAACAATGTTTGCATTAATTGTTATAGCACTACTTATGTCTGGGTGTTCTGAGATCCAAAGTACCCATGCGGATAATACTTTGCCTGCCGATAATGAAACAAAAAATTTGATTGATGAAAATAAGAGATTAGATAATGAAGGAAGTAATAGGGGAGATATCGAAGAAGACGTGAATGCCTCGGATTTGAAGGAAGATGAGGACCTCACGGAAATTGCCGAGGAAGAACATAAGACGGAAGAAGATACATTAGTGCCACAGGAAGAGGTAGAAGAAGAAAAGCAAAATGAATCAGAAGAAACCCAAGAACAACCAATAGGAGATATAGATACTAAGGACACTGAGAATGTAGATATCCCCGGAGATAATGCAAATCAGGGGAACAAGCCAGAAGAAAAAGAACCCGATGAAGTAAATCAACAAGAGCCAGAGCAGGATCCTAATATTTTAAATACATTTGATACAGAATTGCCCACAAGCATAAATTTAGATATAAAGTATCACAAATATCATACAAGCTATGATTATCTCCTTGTATTGAGATCCAATATAAATGTTAGAGAAAAGCCAACTACGAAATCTAAGGTAGTAAAAAAGGCCTTTATATATGAGAAGCTAAATTTAGCCCAGGAAGTAAAGGGGCAATATATGAAGACAAGTAATAGTGACAAATGGTATAAGGTTTTTTGGAAAAATAAAGATCAAATTCAATATGGATATGTATTTGGGACACTAGGTCAGCCAAGAAAATTCCAATTTGATAAAATGGAAGGGGCTATAAACACCTTGAAAAATGAGGTCGATAATAGTAGTACAGCATATATATCTAACTATAAAGATAGAAATGGCAGAGCCCCACTATATAATGGTGCCATAGATGATAAATATGGTGTAAAAAGATACCAAGCCGCTCCTGCTTATCTTGAGCCAAATACTGGTTCTGAATTTAGGTACATTTCCGATGGAACCTTAGTTACCATATTAGATAAAAACGAAAAATATTACAAGGTTAGAACCCTTAATTTTGAAGGTGAGTACTGGGTTCCTAAAAAATATGTAACCTCTTGGCATTCAATCAAAGAGCTGACAAAGGCCGTTGTAGTAGATAGAAAAAATCAGAATGAAGCTGTATTTGAATATAAAGAGGGCAAATGGAATCTCATATCCTATGTTTTTGCAACTACTGGCGCAAAGGCTAAGCATAAAGAAGAGACATCCCTAGGTTATTATATGGCTATTCAAACAAGGGAAAGATTTATGTACCTTGATGATGAAACTAGAGAAGTATCGGGATACGCTCCCTATGCTACAAGATTTAATGGGGGAGCTTATATTCATGGAGTACCAGTACAATTTAAGATAGTAGAGGAAGAGATTGAGGCAGATACAACGGGTGATGCAGATAAAAATTTGGACACAGAAGCTAAGAAGAAAAAAAAGAGAATAGATCCGGGTTTAAAGGAGTACCTTTATACCATAGGCTCTACCCCACGTTCCCATAAATGTGTAAGAAATTATACCAGCCATGCTAAGTTTATATATGATTGGATAGATATAGGTAAAACAGCTGTTATAGTTATAGAATAACACCTTTGACATAATCTAAAATTCTATACAATAAATAGAAAAGAATTCTTATTAACTCATCGTGTAAAGTAAGGGGTAAACGTGTTATAATTTTATATATGTAGCAAAGATATAGGTATTTTTATAGTATATAAGAAAGGGTGGCAGAATGCAGAAAAGAATATCGATAGTGGTTTTGGCAGTGATTATTCTAGTTACTATTAGTATGGCAGGTTGTAGTAAGGAAGAAGTACCTACTTCACAAAAAGAAAATTCGAGCGGTGAAGAAGTAGAAGTAGTAGATAGCAATGAAAACGGTACGGGAGATGAAGAAGGCAAGGAAGAAGGACAGGAAACTCAAAATAACGAAGGGGAAAATAACCCTGGTAAAGAAGAACAGGAAGTTAAGGAAGAAAAGAATATTGTATATGTAAGTGCTAGTAAACTAAACGTTAGAGCTGAAAGTGACCCAAAGGCAAAGATTATTGGATCTGTTATGAAGGGATCACCTGTAAAGATCTTGGACAAGCAAATGGGTGAAACGGGAGAAGTTACTTGGCTAAAGATTGAATTTAATGATGCTGAGAACAATAATGAAGGATGGATTTCTGCCCAGTATACTGTGGATGATAGGATGGAGCTTCTAGGGGAAGCCTATAAGGATTTGGATTTGACTCCTCAAGAAAAAATGGAATATCCAGAGAATCCCAGGGTAGAAGTTAAGGGAGTATATGTAACAATTTATTCTGCTTCGGGTAAAAAGTTAGATCAGCTCATAGAACTGGCAAAAACAACTAATATAAACACTTTTGTTATTGATGTTAAGGATGATAATGGGAATATGCTTTTTGCAACAAAGGCAGCGGAAAAGTTTTCTCCACATGCCAATGAAAATGCACCCATTAAGGATATAGAAGCATTTATGAAGAAGCTTAAGGATAACAATATATATACAATAGCTAGAATAGTTTCCTTTAAGGATCCTAAATATGCTAAAAGTAATCCAGATAGGGATATAGTATATAAAAGTAATGGTAAACCATATACCAATAGGGATGGGATTATTTGGGTGTCAGCCCATGATAGGCAATTATGGGAATATAATATTGAAGTATCAAAGGAAGCGGCTCAGGCAGGCTTTAATGAGATACAATTTGATTACGTTAGATTTCCCGCTTCAAATGGCGGAAAGCTGGATAAGCATCTAGACTATAGAAATGAGCTAGGAGAGTCAAAGCCATTAACTATTCAAAGGTATTTAAAATACGCTAGAGAGAATCTTTCTCCCCTTAATGTATATATTTCAGCCGATATTTATGGATTAGTCGGTTCAGTAGCTGATGATATGGGGATTGGACAATATTGGGAAGCTGTGAGCAATATGGTTGATTACGTATCCCCAATGATGTATCCAAGTCATTATGGATCAGGGGTATACGGCTTGTCAGTACCCGATGCAAACCCATATAAAACTATAGACATTGGAGCAAGGGATGCTGTGCTTAGAAATAAAAACATTGAAACACCTGCAATAATCAGACCATGGATACAGGACTTTACCGCTACTTGGGTAAAGGGACACATAAAATATGGACCAAAACAGATTAAGGCACAAATAAAGGCATTAGAAGATAATGGAGTCAAAGAATATTTATTGTGGAACCCTGGAAATAGATATTCAGCTGGCGGATTAAAATAACCTGAGATTTTCTCAGGTCACAGGCCGCCTAAAAATCCGAATTTCTTTGTTGCTGCTGAAATCCAAAACCCTTACGTATGTCTATATACGCCGTGGCCTCTGGATTTCAGCAACCCTCGAACTTCAACTTTTTAGGCAGCCTGTCATCTTGTAGACTTTGTCTACAATCTGAACCTGAGATTTTCTCAGGTTGTTTTTATGAAAAAATATACAATCTTCAATATATATTTTTTTATTGACATCAATATTTTTATATGATAGCATAGGTAGAAGGAAAAAACTAAATATACCTTTAAGTTTGGTCCCGTGAGGCCACCAAGGGCAAAGAAGCTGAAAATTTTTTAGCTATCAATGTATAATTATACATATATTGTACTAATTATACATATATTGTACTAATTATACAACGATTAAACCTCACGGGTGGAAATTATTCATATGGAATAAATTCTGCCTTTTTTAGTATATTTAGAAAATTTATACATGCAGTTAATTATATATACAAAGCAATATCTTTTTAAGCAGTTCATTTTCATTGTGTTTTATTAAATCTAAGGAGGGTTTTGATGAAAGGATATCTGTTATTTGAGGATGGAACAACATTTGAAGGAGAAACCTTTGGATACCAAAGGCAAACCCTAGGAGAAGTAGTATTTAATACAGGAATGACTGGGTATCAAGAGATACTGACAGATCCGTCCTATTATGGGCAGATTGTAGTTATGACATATCCATTGATAGGAAACTATGGAGTCAATGCCCAGGATGCCGAATCCTTTAGTCCAAAGGTAAAGGGCTTTATAGTAAGGGAAATATATGAGGATTATTCAAATTGGCGGGGAACTGAAACCCTAAATGACTATCTTTCTAAAAATAAGATAGTGGGATTAAAAGCCGTTGATACCAGAGCTTTAACGAAATTTTTAAGGGATAAAGGAACTATGGCCGGTAAAATAGTAATCGGTGAAAAGGAAAATAATATAGATAACAAGGATTTAGAGGAGTTTAATAACCACAGGGCTGTGGATAGGGTAACTACAGAGTACACCTATAGCTTAAAGCCAACACTTCCTAAGGTGGCTGTCTTAGATTTTGGTATAAAGAAAAACATACTAGACTCTCTTATAAAAAGAAACATTGAATTAACCGTTTATCCTGCTAGTACTTCTCCCGAGACAATTCTTGAAAACAATCCCGATGGAATATTTTTATCAAATGGCCCTGGAGATCCAGCGGAGCTTACGGAAATAATAGAGAATATAAAGAAATTAATAGGCAAAAAGCCTATCTTTGGTATTTGCCTAGGGCATCAACTAATATCCCTAGCCCTTGGTGGGAAAACCACAAGACTCAAATATGGTCATAGGGGAACTAACCACCCGGTCAAGGATTTATTAAAGGATAGAGTGTATATAACCTCACAGAATCATGGCTATGTAGTGGAGGAAGATAGTTTAAATAAAGAAGAAATGGAGATAACCCATATAAACCTAAACGATGGCAGTATAGAGGGAATAAGACATAGAAAACTACCCTTGTTTAGTGTACAGTTCCATCCTGAAGCATCACCGGGGCCCCAGGATACGGCCTATCTTTTTGAAGAATTCTTAAAAATGTTATAAAGGGGAGGAGATTATCTATGCCTATAATGGAGAATATAAAGAAGGTTTTAGTAATTGGATCAGGTCCAATAATAATAGGGCAGGCTGCAGAATTTGATTATTCAGGAACACAGGCCTGTAAAGTGTTGAAAGAAGAGGGTATAAAGGTTGTACTTATAAACAGCAATCCGGCTACAATAATGACGGACAAGGAAATAGCCGATGCCGTATATATAGAGCCCTTGACAGTAGAAGTTATTGAAAAGATCATAATCAAGGAAAAACCCGATAGCATAGTGGCTGGTATGGGAGGTCAGATCGCTTTAAATCTAGCGGTAGAGCTTTATAAAAAAGGTATAGTACAAAAATATGGGCTAAAGCTTCTGGGTACCGACGTAGAATCAATAGATGAAGCTGAGGATAGAGAAAAATTTAAGAACCTTATGGAGCGCATAGGAGAGCCTGTTATAGAGAGTGAAATAGTAAATAACATGGATGAAGCAATAGAATACAGCAAGGTAATAGGGTTTCCATTAGTGGTTAGACCTGCCTTTACTTTAGGAGGAAGTGGCGGTGGAATAGCAAACAATCTGGATGAGCTAAAGGAAATAGCTTCTAAGGGACTAAAGTATAGTATGGTAAATCAGGTTCTACTGGAAAGAAGTGTTAAGGGCTGGAAGGAAATAGAGTACGAAATGATGAGGGACAATAAGGGAAATGCCATAACAGTATGTAATATGGAAAACATCGATCCCGTAGGGGTTCATACAGGGGACAGTATAGTTGTAGCTCCTTCCCAAACCCTAAGTGATAAGGAATACCAAATGCTTAGAAATGCATCCATTAAGATAATAGATGCTTTGAATATAAAGGGTGGATGTAATGTCCAATTTGCCTTAGATCCAAATAGTTTTGAATACCATGTAATAGAAGTAAATCCAAGGGTTAGTCGTTCCTCTGCGTTGGCTTCAAAGGCTACGGGATATCCTATAGCTAAGGTTGCTGCCAAAATAGCCATGGGATATAACTTGGATGAGATAAAAAATGACGTTACCGATAGGACATTTGCATGCTTTGAGCCTACATTAGACTATTGTGTAGTTAAAATACCTAAATGGCCCTTCGATAAATTCAAGACAGGAAATAGAGCTTTAGGTACAAAAATGATGGCAACAGGAGAAGTTATGGCCATATCAAATAGCTTTGAAGGGGCTTTGCTTAAGGGTGTAAGATCCTTAGAAATTGGGCAATATAGTCTATATAATCAAGATTTACATGGGCTATCAATGGAAGAGCTTAAAGGTAAAATCCAAATGGGTGACGATGAAAGATTATTCTATATATCTGAAATGTTCAGACGAGGACTTAAGATAGTAGACATCTCATTACTAACTGGTATTGATAAGTTTTATCTACACAAGATAAAAAATATAGTAGATTTAGAGGAATCCATAAGAAATAAGGATTTAAATAATATTGATGAGGAAAAGATGCTGTTACTTAAGAAAAAAGGCTTCTCCGATAAGGGAATAGGAAATTTAACAGGTTCTAACGGCATGGAAGTCTATAATCTAAGAAAAAAATATAATATAGAAGCTGTGTATAAGATGGTTGATACCTGCGGTGGAGAATTTGATGCGGCTTCACCCTATTATTATTCTACCTATGATACCGTTGATGAGGTAGAGATTTCAACAAAGGATAAGGTTATGGTAATAGGTTCTGGGCCAATAAGAATTGGTCAAGGAATAGAGTTCGATTATTGCTCGGTACACGGGGTACTAGCCCTTAAGGAGGAAGGTATAGAATCCATTATTGTCAACAATAACCCTGAAACAGTAAGTACGGATTTTGATACGTCAGATAAGCTATATTTTGAACCCATTACAGAGGAGGATGTACTCAATATCATAGAAAAGGAAAAGCCTATGGGTGTTATACTCCAATATGGAGGACAGACCTCCATAAAGCTTGCAAACTTTTTGGATGAAATGGGTATAAATATCCTAGGCTCCTCAGCGGAGAGTATTGATAAGTCAGAGGATAGAGAAAAATTTGAGAAGCTCCTTGATAAGCTAGATATAAAAAGACCTAAGGGTAAGGGTGTAATGACCTTAGAGGCAGGTCTTAAGGTCTCAGAAGCATTAGGATATCCAGTATTGGTTAGACCAAGTTATGTTCTAGGCGGTATGGGAATGGAAATTGCCTACAACGAAGAGGAACTTGAAAAATACCTAAGGGATACCTTCAAAAGAGATAGTAAAAATCCAGTGCTTATAGATAAATACATGATGGGACTTGAAATAGAGGTTGATGCAATCTGCGATGGGGAAGACATACTTATACCAGGTATCATGGAACACCTTGAAAGAGCAGGAGTTCATTCGGGAGACAGTATATCAATTTATCCAGCAGAAAATATATGTAAAAAGATTGAGAATAATATAATAGAATATACTTATAATCTGGCAAGGGCTTTAGAGGTCAAGGGGCTAATTAATATACAATACGTTCTATATGAAGGACAATTATATGTTATAGAAGTTAATCCTAGGGCGTCTAGAACTGTACCATATATAAGTAAAGTAACGGGAATACCAATGATAAGTCTAGCAACTAAGGTAATGCTAGGAAAGAAGTTAAAGGATTTAGGATTTGGAACAGGGCTAAATAAGGCTAAGAAGATAAAGGCGGTTAAGGTACCTGTATTCTCCATGGAAAAGCTACCTGACACCGAAATTGCCCTTGGGCCAGAGATGAAATCGACGGGTGAAGTCTTAGGTGTAGGTGATGATTTAGACATGGCATTATATAAGGGCTTAATCGGGGCAAATATCAATATACCTAGGGGTGGAAAGATAATTATGAGTATTTCTGATAATTATAAAGCTGAATTTCTACCCATAGCTAAGGATTTAAAGGACTTAGGCTTTCAGTTCTTTGCAACCCATGGGACGGCAAGCTTTCTAAAGGAAAATGAAATTGAATCAAACATGGTTGCAAAGATTGGAGAAGATAAGCACAGTCTTTTAGACCTAATCGATAATGGAGAAATAGATTTGGTAGTAAATATACCAACCAAGGGACGTAATTCTAGAACCGATGGCTTTAAAATAAGAAGAAGGGCAGTAGAAAAGAAGGTATGCTGTTTAACGTCCTTAGATACACTAGCTGCAATAATTGGTATAATAAAGAAGGACATCAAAGTAGAAGATATAGAAGTTATTAATATATGTGATATATAAGGAAAGACGTTGTAGGTTGAATGTTGAATGTTGTTAGGTTAGAACTTTGAAGCTGAAAAACTAAAATTAGAAAAGTTAGTAGTATAATAATAAATTTGTTAGGGGGATGGATATGGAAAGGTCAAAGGAAATTGCAAAAAAATTACTTGAAATCAAGGCAGTTACTATTAAGGATACTTCAAATCTATTTACATGGGCATCGGGTATAAAGTCACCGATATATTGTGACAATAGAATTACCATGAGCTATCCAGAGGTTAGGGATGCTGTGGCTAAGGAGTTTAAGCAAATAATTAAAAGTCAGTTTCCAGAGGCGGGTATTATAGCAGGGACTGCAACTGCTGGTATTCCCCATGCAGCATGGGTTTCTCAGAAGATGAATTTGCCTATGGTATATGTTAGAAGCTCCGCTAAGGGACATGGAAAGCAAAATCAAATCGAGGGCAGATTATTTGAAGGGAAAAAGGTAGTCCTTATTGAAGACCTTCTATCAACTGGTGGAAGCTCCATGAAGGCGGTAAAGGCTCTCAGAGAAGCCGGTGCCGATGTTATTGGAGTAGTAGCGATATTTAGCTATAACTTTAAAAAAGTAGAGGATTTATTTAAAGAGGAAAATGTAGAGTATAGAACCATAACAAACTATGATGTGCTTTTACCCTTGGCAGCTGAAATGGGATATGTAAAGCAGGATGAATTGGAATTATTAAAACAATGGAGTAAGGAGCCCTATATATTTACTAAGTAAGGGTTGCATAATGAGGAAATTGCATAACTCTTACTTGGCTAGGTTGCATATGCGAATATCATCCTTAATTTAATTACTTAAGATATAAGCATATTTGATGGTATAGCTTTGAGGATTTTAAAACTACATGTAGTAGATGGTTTTTATAGAAAGTAATTATGCAATTTGCTCTAATTATAAATTTTCCCGTAAAAAAAATCTTTTATGCTAACTAATGGTTGGAAATAAAAATTTAATTTAGTATAATAAAGGGCAAGAATAATTTTACTATTCTTGCTTTTTATAATATTTGAGCATTTTATTAGCTTTACTGCTTTTTCCTAAAGCAGTTTTTGCAATATTTTAAGCATTTTCAGCAATGCATATTGTTAAAAATTAAAATATAATAATAAATAGAATTAAAACCTTAGGAGGATAATCATGAAAGATATAAAAATAGCAAAATTTGGAGGCACATCCGTAGCCAATGCCAATCAGTTTCGTAAAGTTCAGGCAATCGTCCAAGCCGATGAAGGCCGTAGGTATGTTGTGGTATCAGCACCTGGAAAGCGGCATAGTGAAGATAATAAGGTGACTGATCTGCTTTACCTATGTCATGCCCATTTACAATACTCAGTTCCCTATGATCAGGTATTTGATATCATATACGATAGATATGTGGAAATAGTGAGAGAGCTTCAACTGGATTTTGATATAAAGCCATATTTAGATGAAATAAAATCCAAGATGACAAAGAATATATCCATAGATTATTTAGTTAGTAGAGGAGAATATCTAAATGCTTTGATAATGGCAAAATTACTAAAATATGATTTTATAGATGCTAAAGAAGTCATATTTTTTGGTAGTAATGGGTCCATAGATTTTGATAAAACAGAAAAGATGATGTGGAAGAAGCTATCGGAGCATCCAAAGGCAGTAATACCTGGATTTTATGGTAGTACTTGTGATGGTAAAGTAAAGATCTTTTCTAGAGGCGGCTCCGATATTACTGGAGCCATAGTAGCTAGAATAGCACAGGCTGAGGTTTATGAAAATTGGACGGATGTATCGGGTTTTCTTGTCACTGATCCACGAATTGTAAAGGACCCTAAGCCCATTGAAAGAATAACCTATAGGGAATTGCGAGAATTATCCTATATGGGTGCTTCGGTACTCCATGAAGAAGCAATATTTCCTGTACGTGATATAGGTATACCAATAAATATAAGAAATACCAATGAGCCCGAAAACCCCGGGACAATAATCACAGATCATATAAAAAATAAGAGAAATGATAATAATATTATTACCGGTATAGCAGGAAAAAAAGAGTTTACTGTTATAGCCATCCATAAGAACCATATGAATTCTGAGGTTGGTTTTATAAGAAAACTTCTTTCCATACTTGAAATGAATAATATTACCATTGAACATATACCTTCTGGGATAGATACTGTTTCAATAGTTATTTCTGATGCCCAGTTAGATAATAAGCTAGGCATAATAATTGATGAAATAAATAAAAAATGTAATCCAGATTCTTTAAATGTATATACTAATATGGCCCTTATAGCAACTGTTGGAAACAACATGGCATATACACCGGGAATATCAGCTAAGCTTTTTACAGCATTGGGAGATAAAGGAATAAATATTCGTATGATTGACCAGGGATCCAGTGAAATAAATATTATTGTGGGAATCGAAGATAAGGACTTTGACAATGCAATAAGGGCTATATATGATGCATTTGTTGTTTATCCATAGGCGGCAGGTTAAGACTAAACTTGGTGGTGGAGAAGCCACATATGTTTTCTTCCAGTTCCTCCTATAAACCCGTTTTTCATCTAAATAGAGAAAGGACAAAACTGCTTTATAAAGGGAACTTCCATAAAACACATGTGTCTTCTCTATCGAACTTTATTTTTAAAATATCTTTATTTTGTATAAAATGATGAAAAGGCTTTGACATATTATTACTAAAATATTATAATATCGATAATAATATAAAATATAAAAACTATGAAGAGAAGAGTAGGTATAGGATGTAGTTTGAGCGAGTCGGCGACGGTGGAAGGCCGATGCGATGCCTGTATTGAAGAACATCTTGGAGTTTCTAATCGAAATCTACATATATAGTGGAGAGTAGGCTTAGACGGAACCAAACCGTTAACAATGGATAGCATAGATATTGTGCTAGTTTAAGGTGGTCATAAAAACTATTGTGGCAATCAGGGTGGTACCGCGAAATACAAGTCTTTCGTCCCTATTTTTAGGAGATGAAGGGCTTTTTTATTTTTACAACCCAAAAGACAGACCATAAAGCTTGGAACATGGAACTTGCAACCATAATGAGGAGGTTTAAAAATGAAAACAACATTAGTAAAGGATATTTATAGAAATACAGAGCAGTATGTAGATAAAACTATTACTATCTCTGGGTGGATTAGAACCCTAAGATCGTCAAAGGCCTTTGGATTCATTGAAGTAAATGATGGAAGCTTCTTTAAAAATGTTCAGGTAGTTTTTGAAGAGAATCTAGAAAATTTTAAAGAAATATCAAAATTCACAATAGCTGCGGCTATTGTGGTAGAAGGTACTTTAGTTGCTACACCAAACTCAAAGCAGCCCTTTGAAATCAAGGCAACAAAGATAACCTTAGAAGCGGATTCCGATAGAGACTATCCGTTGCAAAAGAAAAGACACACCTTTGAATACCTAAGAACCATTGCCCATTTAAGACCACGTAGTAATGCTTTTTCTGCCGTATTTAGAGTACGTTCTCTTACAGCCTATGCTATCCACAAGTTTTTCCAAGAAAGAGGCTTTGTATATGTTCATACTCCAATCATCACAGGAAGTGACTGCGAAGGTGCCGGGGAAATGTTCAAGGTGTCTACCCTTGATTTTAAAAACATTCCAATGACTGAAGAAGGCAACATTGACTTTAGTGATGACTTCTTTGGAAAAGAAACAAATCTAACGGTAAGTGGACAGCTAGAAGGTGAAGCATATGCCCTTGCCTTCAGAAACATATATACCTTTGGGCCTACTTTTAGAGCCGAAAACTCTAATACTGCAAGACATGCTTCTGAGTTCTGGATGATGGAGCCGGAAATAGCCTTTGCTGATCTGAATGATAATATGGATCTTGCAGAGGATATGCTTAAATATATAATAAACTACGTTATGGAAAATGCTCCAGAAGAGCTTGAGTTCTTTAACAAATTTGTTGATAAAGGATTAATTGAAAGATTAAATAACGTTGCAAACTCAGATTTTGGTAGAATAACTTATACTGAAGCTATTGAAATACTTGAAAAGGCAGATAAGAAGTTTGAGTATCCCGTTCATTGGGGTTGTGACCTTCAAACAGAGCATGAGAGATATATAAGTGAAGAGGTACTTAAAAAGCCTGTTTTCGTAACTGACTATCCAAAGGAAATAAAGGCCTTTTATATGAGAATGAATGATGACAATAAAACAGTGGCAGCCATGGACCTATTAGTACCTGGTGTTGGGGAACTAATTGGGGGAAGTCAAAGGGAAGAAAGATTAGATGTTCTTGAAGATAGACTTGCAGAAATGAGTTTAAACAAAGACGACTATTGGTGGTACCTTGATCTAAGAAAATACGGTGGAGTTAAGCATGCCGGTTATGGTCTTGGATTTGAAAGAGCTATCATGTATCTTACAGGAATATCAAATATAAGAGACGTTATACCTTTCCCAAGGACTCCAAAGTCTGCTGAGTTTTAAAAAGAACCCTGTTTAGTATCATATAATATCATGATGTTTTTTCAAGTACACAGTTACATTTCTTAAAAAACTAAGGAGACAGGTACATTAGTTTCTATAATAAGCTCACCTGTCCCCTTGGTTTTTAAAAAAACCGTTCACGTCGGCATACATTAAGGATATATAGAAATTTGTAAATAGAGCTAGAAGTGATGTAAAGAAAAATACTAAGAAAATAAGATGAAGAAGAGATGAAAATGATTTACTTGAATATTTTTACATTTCCAAATGATGATATGGAAATTGATTTTATAATGGAGGAAAAAAGAACGTGCTATGATTCATTCTATCCCTTTAGGATATTATCAAGACATGGTTTTGAAAGAATTGATTTTGATCCAATTACTATTTTATATGGTGGGAATGGTTCAGGAAAATCAACGGCTTTGAATGTAATAGCAGAAAAATTAGGAATTCATAGGGATTCTATCTATAATAAGACTAATTTTTTCTCTGACTATGTCAATATGTGCCAGATACAACTTGAAGATGACATTCCTAAACATAGTAGGATTATAACAAGCGATGATGTATTTGACTATATGCTGAATATACGCAATCTCAATCAAGGAATTGATAATAAGAGGGAAAAACTTTTTGAAGAATATTTTGATGCAAAATATGCTCACTTTCAAATGAAATCTATGGAAGATTACGATCAACTGAAAAAGGTAAATGATGCTAGAAGTAAATCTCAATCCAAATTTGTACGAAATAGATTAATTGACAATGTGCGAGAATATTCCAATGGAGAGAGTGCATTTAAGTATTTTACAGAAAAAATAGATGAAAATGGACTATATGTATTGGATGAGCCTGAAAATAGCCTTTCCCCAAAACGTCAAATAGAATTAATGAATTTTATTGAGGATTCTGCACGATATTTAGGCTGTCAATTTATAATATCGACCCATTCTCCCTTTCTACTTGCGATGAAGGGAGCAAAAATCTATAATCTTGACGAAAATCCTGTTGATGTAAAAATATGGACGGAATTAGAAAATGTTCGTACATATTATGAATTTTTCAAGAAATATGAAAATGAGTTTTAATGTTTTTTATTAATAGAATTTAAACAAGTACCCCTGTGGTGATCTAATTAATATCTTCTAAAAAATTAAATGCATCATCTAAGCCCTTTAGTTTGTCAAGGTTATAATCTATTTTCACCAATTCCAATGGAGAAGTGGAATTAGTAAAAATAGACTTAACTATTCTAATGTTTTTACTTTTATATTTATGTGAGCAAATTGCATAATTACTTTCTATAAAAACCACCTATCCCATGTAGTTAGTTTTAAAATCCCAATAGCTGTCTACTTTGTAACATGTCACCTCCTAGTATATCTAAAATTCAATATTCTTAATTAGGAATATATATCCTAACATACCTAATTTACATTTACTGGTTAACAAACCTAAAAGTACAAAAAAGTATTTGCCAATTTATTAAATTATGATACAATAAAAATATATTTTGGAAACGTTTCCAGTAACGTTTCCGATAACGTTACCAAGAAAGAGGTTGGATATGAAAAATCTAAATATCAAGGATATAGCTAAAATTGCAGGAGTTGGAGTTAGTACCGTATCTCGTGTTATCAATAATCATCCCGATGTAAAGGCACAGACTAGGGAAAAAGTATTGCAGATAGTAGAAGAATATAATTATATACCCAATAATAGTGCAAGAAACTTAAAAAGAAGTGATTCAAAAAATATAGGTGTTTTAGTTAAGGGAATTCATAATCCATTTTTTTCAAAGATAGTTCAATCCATAGAGCAAAGGATAGACGAAGAAGGATACTCTTTGATACTTCATTATAGTACTGGGGATTGCAATTCTAATGACATAGAAGCTGCTATTGAACTTGTAAAAGAAAAAAAATTAAAGGGCTTAATTTGTCTTGGAGGAGACTTTGATGATTTAAATGAAAGTCAGCTAATAGATTTAGAAGTTCCCATTGTACTATCATCCACCAGTATTTTTGAAAATGCAAACAAGGAAAACTTTTCTAGCGTGATTATAGCAAATGAACAGTCTGCTTTTGAGGCGGTTAAGTATTTATGTGAGTTAGGACATGAAAAGATAGGAATTATTAGTACTGGGTCAGAGGATAGAAGTATAGGTAAACTTAGATTTCAGGGTTACAAAAAAGCTTTGGCTAAAAAACAAATAGAATATAACGAAGAGTTTTTAGAAATTGGAGAGTATACATTTGAATCTGCATTTAATGCTATGAATAGATTACTAGATAAGGACTTGGGTTTGACGGCTGTTTTTGTTACTTCAGATATCATGGCCATAGGAGCTTCAAAGGCAATTCTTAGTAGGGGTCTAAGTATCCCCCATGATATTTCGGTAATGGGCTTTGATGGTATAGAGTATGCAGAATTTTTTCACCCTTCTATAACCACTGTAAAGCAGCCGGGACAGTGTATGGGAGAAAAAAGTGTGGAGATTTTATTTAACTTGATAAAAAAGAAGGGCAAGCATCAGCATATAGTTTTAGAAACAGAACTACTTGAAAGAGAATCCTGTAAAAAATTGATATAAAGGTAGATAAGTATATCTTAGAGCTATAAATATTTCAATCAATGCTCTTATTTTTATAGGTGAGCAAATTGCATAATTACTTTCTATAAAAACCATCTACTACATGTAGTTTTAAAATCCTCAAAGCTATACCATCAAATATGCTTATATCTTAAGTAATTAAATTAAGGATGATATTCGCATATGCAATTGTGCCAAGTAAGAGTTATGCAATTTCCTTAGGTATAACTTTAATTCAAAAAAATAAAATTACTATAAAGAAGGGAGGTATGTAACTAAGTTTTCCATAGCACAGGGGGAAATTATTAAAGGGCATATCTAAATTATGACGAAATGAAAATCTTAAAAAAGTAGGGTGAAGAGGGGGATAACAATGAAAGGATCAAAAAAATTTTTAGCAGTAGGTGTTTTAATTATATTTATTTTTTCTAGTATTTTAACAGCTTGTACATCTCAAACAACAAATGATGCACCGGCACCTGCGGAGGAGTCAAAGCCGGCAGAGGAACAAAAGGCTGAAGAACCAACCAAAAATGAAACTGCAGAAGTAGATATTTTCCAATTCAAGGTTGAAATTGCACAGGAATTAGAAGCAGCTGCCATAGAATATGAAAAAACTCATCCAAATGTTAAAATCAACATTCAAACAGTTGGTGGTGGAGATGACTACGGTGCAGCCCTAAGGGCTAAATTTCAATCAGGTACTGAACCAGATATCTATAATGTTGGTGGGCCACAGGATATAAAGGACTGGATGGAAAAATTAGAGGATTTATCAGATCAGCCATGGGTTGACTTAGCCCTTGATGGCATTTTATCCGGTGCAACTGTGGAAGGCAAAATATATGCTTTACCATTCAATATTGAGGGCTATGGATTTGTTTATAATAAAGCTATATTTGAGGATGCAGGAATAGACCCTTCAACAATAGTGGATTTTGCTAGTTTAGAAAATGCAGTTAAAGTATTGGATAAAAAAATAAAATCCGGTGAATTAAAGGATAAATATCCTCTTTTAGAAGCAGTATTTGAATACGCAGTCAAGGAAACCTGGGTAACTGGATTACATACCTCTAATACAGCACTTTCTCAAGAATTTGCCAGCTCTTTAGATTCATTTGCAGCGGATAAGCTTGAATTTAAATATTCAGATGGACTAAAGGATATAATCGATTTACAAGTAAATTACTCTGCACATGCTGATTCAAAGGCAAAATTAAATGCAGTGGATTATGCTACACAGGTCGATGAGGGTATAGCAATTGAGAGAGTTGCAATTATTCAGCAAGGCAACTGGATATTTGGGGGAGTTAATGATATTGATGAAAATGTAGCTAAAAACTTAGATATCCTACCTATGCCTATTAAAGGAGCTAAAGAAGATTCAATTCCTGTGGGAGTTCCTATGCATTGGGCAGTCAATAAAGACAGTAATGATGCAGACAAGGAAGCCGCTAAGGAATTCTTAAATTGGTTATATACTTCTGATGCAGGAAAGGACTACGTAGTAAATAAATTCTTCTTTATTCCTCCTTTGAAGGGATACGATGGATTAGAACCAAAGGACCCACTAGGAAAGGCTGTCAAGAGATATGCGGGAGAAGGAAAAACAATGCCTTGGGTATTCATGGGATATCCAACTGGTTGGGGTATGGAAGTACTTGGAACAGAAATTCAAAAATACCTGTCAGATGAGGTGACTTGGGAAGAGTTAGTCACTAACTCCAGGGCTAAGTGGGAGGAACTAAGATAAAATAATAGATCTAATCTGTGGGGGATGAAAATCCCCCTCAAAATATATATAGGAGGTCGACATGAAAAGTTCTAGGCTATGGTTTTGTGTTTTTGTTCTCCCAATATTATTTGCTTTTATGATTGTTGTAATTATTCCTATGTTCATGGGTATTTATTACTCCTTTACCGACTGGAATGGAATAATAAATGATCCCAATTGGGTGGGACTTAATAATTATATAGAAGTATTAAAAAATGATAAGGATTTTATAGAATCCTTTAAATTCACTGCTAAATTTGCATTAGTATCAGTATTAGTCATTAATTTCATTGGATTTGGATTAGCCCTTCTTGTTACAAGAAATTCAAAGCTAAATAATATTTTAAGAAGTATATTCTTTATGCCAAATTTGATTGGGGGATTGATTCTTGGATTTGTATGGCAGTTTATTTTCACAAAGGCATTCAATTCCATTGGAGGTAAGCTTGGACTAGGCTTCTTAGAAGGCTGGTTGTCAACTACATCCACTGGCTTTTGGGGATTGGTTATATTAATGTCATGGCAGCTTTCCGGATATATGATGATAATATATATAGCAGCATTGCAAAGTATCCCCCAGTCCCTTAAGGAAGCCGCAAAAATAGATGGAGCAAATGCCTTCCAAAGGCTGAAAAATATAATTATACCTTTAGTTGCTCCAGCCTTTACAGTGGGATTGTTTTTGACTCTATCTAATTCATTTAAGCTTTTCGACCAAAATTTATCCCTTACAAATGGGACACCCCATAACTCAACTCAGATGTTAGCCTTAAATATTTATAAAACTGCCTTTACCTTTAATAAGTTTGGGTTAGCTCAAGCTAAAGCAGTGATGTTTTTAATAACCGTAGCTGTAATTACCTTAACTCAAATATATTATAGCAAGAAAAGGGAGGTAGAAATGTAATGGAAAATAGTAGGATGAAAAGAATTGGACTACCATTTTTAAGTAGTTTATTGGCAGTATTATTTTTATCCCCCTTATATATAGTATTTACAAATTCCTTCAAAACTCAAAAAGGTATATTTTTAAATGTCATGAGTTTGCCCTTTGGGAAATATTTTAGCCCAGGCAATTATACTGAGTCCTTTAAACAGCTTGATTTTATTCGATCATTTTTTAATTCCTTGTTTATTACAATTTCAAGTACCCTTATAATCATTATATTCGCCTCAATGGCTGCATGGATGCTGGTGAGAACAAAGAGTAAATTCAGTACCTTCTTATTCTTTCTATTTGCCGGGGCCATGCTTATACCCTTTCAATCAGTAATGCTGCCCCTAATAAGGTTAATGGGTAAACTAAATCTTTTAAATCCATTTGGACTTATATTCATGTATCTTGGATTTGGATCGAGCCTCTCTATAATACTATATCATGGTTTTATTAAGGGGATACCAAAGGAATTGGAGGAAGCTGCTACTATAGATGGATGTAATAGATTTGAGGTTTTTTGGTATATTGTATTTCCATTGCTAAAGCCCATAACAGTTACAGTTAGTATTTTAAATGCCATGTGGATATGGAATGATTTTCTATTACCTCAGCTTGTAATTAATAAACCTGAGTGGCATACAATCCCACTTAAGATGTTTTTCTTCTTTGGTCAATTTTCTAAGAAGTGGCATCTAGCATTAGCTGGTCTTGTAATAGCTATGATTCCAATTATTATATTTTATTTATTCGCCCAAAAACATATTGTCAAGGGTGTTACCGACGGGTCTATTAAATAGTTGGAGGGGATAGAAGTGATAGCATATGAAATTATTGATGGGGTGGTAAAATACAGATTTGGGAACCCTATTTCAACCCATGCCGTAGTATTAAAGGGTAATGAAATAAAAAAGCAAGAACTTCGGTATTTTGCCCTAGAAAATAATGAAATCACTAAATTGAAATATAAAATGGACGAAGGAGATATAATCTTAGGACTTGGTGAAAATCAGAAAGGAATAAACAAGCGAGGGGGGATATTTGAAGCCTATTGTTCCGATGATCCAATACATACCCCGAATAAAAAATCATTATATGGAGCCCATAATTTTTTAATAGTAGATGGAACTAATAGATTCGGTATCTTTATTGATTATCCAAGTAAAATTGTGTTTGACATAGGATTTACCCACAAGGATAAACTGGAAATAGCCATACCGAATAAAAATTTTGATTTATATATTATAGATGGTAAAAGCTTAAGGGATATAGTTACAAAGTTTCTAAAAATAATTGGGAAAAGCTATATACCTCCTAAATGGGCCTTTGGATTTCAACAGTCAAGATGGAGTTATCCCGATGCAAGGAAGATATATGAGACAGCAAATAATTTTATAGAAAATGATATACCATGTGACTCCATATATTTGGACATTGATTATATGGAGGATTTTAAAGATTTTACTATTAGCAAGGAGAGATTTCCTCAATTTAAAAGCTTAGTAGGGGAAATAAAGGAAAAAGGATTTAGACTGATTCCAATAATAGATGCTGGGGTGAAAATAGAAGAGGGTTATGAAATCTATGAGGAGGGTATAAAAAAGGGCTATTTCTGCGTTGATGAAAAAGGCGACCCCTTTGTAGCAGCAGTTTGGCCTGGCAAGGTACATTTTCCAGACTTCTTAAATAAAGAAGCTCGTAAATGGTTTGGTCTAAAATACAGGATGCTAATAGATCTAGGTATAGAGGGCTTTTGGAATGATATGAATGAACCGGCCATTTTTTATACTGAGAAGGGTTTAAAAGAGGCTATAGACCATTGTGAGGAATCGAAAAATAAAAATCTGAATATATATTCCTTTTTCGCTTTAAAGGATTCATTTATAAACCTATCAAATAATGCTAGGGACTACAAAGGCTTTTATCATGATATTGATGGTCAGCTTGTGAACCATGATAGTGTCCATAACCTATACGGCTATAACATGACTAAAGCCGCTGCTGAAGGTTTTAAAGAAATAGATTCGAATAAAAGATTTTTGATGTTTTCTAGAGCATCATATATAGGTATGCATAGATATGGAGGGATCTGGACAGGAGATAATCATTCATGGTGGGATCACATACTTCTAAATATAAGGATGATGCCGTCCCTCAATATGTGTGGATTTCTTTATTCTGGTGCAGATACTGGGGGCTTTGGTGGGGATGCAAATGCCCAGTTATTAATAAGGTGGACACAATTCAGTTTATTCACACCACTTTTCCGAAATCATTCTGCAATAGGAACCAGAAAACAAGAGCCCTATGCCTTTGATATAGAGAGTACCGATATACTAAGATCTGCTATAAGATTGAGATATGCACTACTGCCATATATATATTCAGAATACATGAAAGGGGCGAGAAATCACGATGTCTATTTTGCTCCACTCTCATTTGAGTATGATGATAAGTACTCAAAGCATGTTGAGGATCAATTGTTGGTTGGAGCATCTATGATGATATCCCCCATATATGTAGAAAATGCCATTGGAAGGCATGTATGGCTACCCGAAGAAATGCTTTTATGGAAGGCCAATGATTATCATAATAGATATTATAGTATCATGGAAAAAGGTCATACATATATTGATATTAATATAGATGAAATACCAATTTTCATTAGAAAAAATAAAATGATTATCTTTGGTAAGCATGCTAATAATGTTGAAAAGCTAGATAATAAAGAGCTTTATGTAGTAGCCTTTGTTGAGGATAAAGCTAGTTATACCTACTATGATGATGATGGGGTTACCTATGACTTTGATAAAGGTGTATATTCTGAAATTGTTATTGATATTGAGAAAATAGATGGGGATTATAGGGTTGATATCAATAATAAAGGTAATAAATATGTTGAAAAATTAAATTTTGATATTGTAGATTTAAAAGGAAATATCACAAAGAAATCATTGGTGATAAATAAAGGGGACGTAAAATGATTGGAAGGGGTAGTGGAATATTATTGCATATTACTTCTTTGCCGAGTCCATATGGAATAGGAGACTTTGGTAAGCAGGCCTATAAATTTGTTGATTTTCTTGAAACCGCAGGGCAAAAATATTGGCAAATACTGCCCCTGGGAACCACTGGATATGGAGATTCACCATATCAATCCTTCTCTGCTTATGCTGGCAATCCATATTTTATTGATTTTGATCTGTTGATTGAAGAAGGACATTTGCGAAAAGAGGATATGGAAAATATAGATTTCGGTGATGACCATAGAAAAGTCGATTATGAAAAGATATTCAATAATAAAATGACCATTTTAAGGTGTGCTTACCATAAAGCTAAAGAAAGTATCAAGGAAGAAATGCTTATATTTAAAGAAGAAAATATTTATTGGATAGATGAATACTCCTTATATATGACTATTAAAACGAGCTTTGGGTTAAAATCCTGGCGGCAATGGGATGAGGATATAAAAATAAGAAAACCTAAAGCCATAGAATATTATAAAAAGAATTATGAAGATGAAATAAACTTCTGGGTTTATCTACAGTATGAGTTCTTCAAGCAGTGGAATAGTCTAAAGAAATATGCCAATAGCAAGGGCATAAGGATTATAGGAGATATTCCCATATATGTTGCCGAGGATAGTGCAGATGTATGGGCTAATAGTGAATTATTCTTGTTAGATAATCAGTATAAACCTATAAAGGTCTCCGGATGTCCTCCCGATGCTTTCTCTGAAACAGGTCAGCTTTGGGGAAATCCTATATACAATTGGAGTGTAATGGAGAAAAGGGGGTTTAGATGGTGGATTGAAAGAATTCAAGCCAATTCTAGGCTTTACGACATTACACGTATAGACCATTTTAGAGGATTTGAATCCTATTGGGAGATACCATATGGGGATGAGACTGCCATAAATGGAAGATGGGTCAAGGGGCCAGGAATAAAACTCTTTAATGGGATCAAGGATGCCCTTGGTGAGATTGATATAATCGCTGAGGACCTTGGGTATCTTACCGAAGAAGTAATTAGTTTTAGAGAAGAAACAGGATTTCCAGGAATGAAGGTATTGCAGTTTGCATTTGACACCCGCGAAGAAAGTGACTATCTCCCCCATAATTATGAAAAAAATTGTATTGTTTATACTGGAACCCATGATAATGATACGGTGGACGGATGGTTTGAGAATTCAAATATTGATGATGTAAAACACGCTATTAAGTATTTAAATCTAAAAGAAGAGGAAGGTTATAATTGGGGATTCATCAGAGGGGCATGGAGTTCAGTTGCCAATATTGCCATTGCTCAAATACAGGATTTTTTAGGCCTAGGAAGTGAAGCAAGGATGAATATACCTTCAACGCTAGGTGGAAACTGGTTGTGGAGACTTAAAGAAGGTGAATTAGATCATGAACTAGCTGAAAGAATATATCAAATAACTAAACTTTATGGAAGGTAGGAACAGCAATGCTTGATAGGGAAGGATTTAAAGATAGTATAAAAAGAATTCTCAAGATGGATTTTGGTAAAACCTTAGATAAGTCAGAGGGCTATCAAAAATACAATGGGGTTGCAAAGGCTTTAATGGAAATGATAATAGATGATTGGAATAAAACTGAGGAGGAATATTGTAGGGTGAAGCAGGCCCATTACTTTTCAGCTGAATTTTTAATGGGAAGGGCTTTAGGCAACAACTTAATTAATCTAGGGGTTTATGACGAGGTTAAAGACATCTTAGAAGAATTAGGTATAGATATTAATGACCTTGAAGAAATAGAAGAGGATGCAGGCTTAGGAAATGGTGGACTTGGAAGACTTGCAGCATGTTTTTTAGATTCCTGTGCCACAAAAAATATGCCGGTTACTGGGTATGGTATTAGGTACAGCCATGGAATCTTTGAGCAGAAATTTCAAAATGGATTTCAGGTTGAACAGGGAGATAACTGGTTAAAATATGGTGATCCTTGGTCCATAAGGCGTGGTGAGGATGCAGTAATAGTTAGATTTAATGATAGTGAAGTAAGGGCTGTTCCCTACGACACTCCTATTATTGGGTACGGTACAAATAATATTAATAGGCTTAGATTATGGAAGTGTGAACCCGTAAAGGAGTTTGACTTCAATTTATTTAATTTACAGCAGTATGATGAAGCCGTAAAGGAAAAAAATAGAGCCGATGATATATCCAGAGTTTTATATCCAAATGATTCAGAAGTAAAGGGTAAAATTCTAAGACTTAAGCAGCAGTATTTTTTTGTCTGTGCATCTCTTCAAGATTTGGTTAAAAAATTCAAACGTAGATTTGGAAGAAAATTTGAATTTTTTCCAGAGTACAATGCCATACAGCTTAACGATACCCATCCAGTGGTGGCTATACCAGAACTTATGAGGATATTAGTTGACGATGAAGATATAGCTTGGGAAAAGGCATGGGAGATCACACAAAAAACCTTCTCATATACAAATCATACAATACTTTCAGAGGCTTTAGAACAATGGGATAGTACACTTTATGAAGAAATTTTACCTAGAATTTATGAAATAATAGAAGAAATAGATGAAAAGTTTGTGAAAGAGTTGAGTGTAAAGAATTATAATGATAAGAAAATAGAGGATATGAGAATTATATCCCATGATAAGATAAAGATGGCTTGGTTAGCCATACATGGGACCCATACCACTAATGGAGTTGCAAAGCTTCATACGGATATATTAAAGAATCAAGAACTAAGGGAATGGTATAAGCTTTATCCAGATAGATTTCAAAATAAGACCAATGGAATTACCCCCAGAAGATGGATGGCTTTATGTAACAAAGAATTATCAGGACTAATAACAGAATTGCTGGGGTCTAATAAATGGATTACAAATCTTGACATGCTAAATCAATTGGAAAAGTATGCAGATGATGAGAATATACTTGAAAAGTTTCTATATATAAAACAAAGAAAAAAGAATCAATTAGCAAAATATATTAAAGAGCATGAGGGTATTGAAATTGATCCCAGTTCTATATTTGATATACAAATAAAGAGATTACATGAGTACAAGAGACAATTATTAAATGCCTTTCACATCTTAGACCTATACTATAGGTTAAAGGAAAATCCAGATTTAGATATCATACCTAGAACCTTTATATTTGGGGCCAAGGCAGCTCCCGGATACACAAGGGCAAAGGCCATAATTAAATTCATAAACGAAATTGCAGGTCTTGTTAACAAAGACCCTACGACAAATAAAAAGCTTAAGGTTGTATTTGTTCAAAATTATCGAGTCTCCTATGCAGAGAAGCTTTTTCCCGCAGCAGATATATCACAACAAATTTCAACTGCTGGGAAGGAAGCATCGGGTACTGGTAATATGAAGTTCATGCTAAATGGTACTCCTACAATAGGGACCTTTGATGGAGCAAATGTTGAAATAGTAGAAGAAGCAGGAGAGGAAAATAACTTCATATTTGGAGCAAGGGTAGAAGAAATAAAGGAGCTTGAGAAGAGCTATGAGCCAAAGGAATATTATGCAAAGGTACCAGGGCTCAAAAAGGTGGTAGATACATTAATTGATGGAACCTTTGATGATAGTGGAACAGGTGTCTTTGAGGAGTTACATGATTCCCTATTAAAGGGAGCCCCTTGGCATAAACCCGATAATTACTTTGTTTTCAGGGATTTCAACGAATATAGGGAAGCACAGCTAAAGCTTGATAAAGCCTATAGAAATAGACTCCAGTGGGCCAAAAAATGCTGGATAAACATGATCAGTGCAGGCAAATTTAGCAGTGATAGAACTATTTTAGAATATGCAAGGGAAATCTGGGATATAGAAGCTAACAAGATTAGTGAAAGTTATCTCAAATAATAATTTCTATACGATGATCTGATAATAAAGTTCATTAATAAAAAATTTCTATTACTGACTTAAGTCTTATGTCTGTAATAGATTGTTTTTATAGAAAGTAATTATGCAATTTCCTCTATTGAGCAAATTGCATAATTACCTTCTGCAAAAACTATCTACTATATATAGTTAAAAACCTTAAGAACTATACCATATATATTATGCAATTCTGCCAAGTAAGAGTTATGCAATTTCCTCTATTGAAAAGAATGTGAAGTATATTTATACTAGAAGGGTAAAGAGTTTTATAGGAGGAGAGAGTTTTATGGATAATAATGTGAAATTTGTAGTGGAAAAAAGGGTTCTGAGAACTATAGAAAATTTAGAAAAAAATAATATGAAGGGTCACTTTGTTCAAGACGAAAAAGAAGCAGTAAATAAAATTGATCAATTAATAAAGGAAGGAGATATGGTATCGACTGGAGGATCCATGACATTATTTGAAACAGGAGTTATAGATTTTTTGAGAAATGGTAAATACAACTTTTTAGATAGATACAAAGAAGGGTTAACTCCAGAGGATATAAAGGATATATATATAAAGAGCTTTGCTGCCGATGCTTACTTCACAAGTAGTAATGCCATTACAGAAGAGGGAGAACTCTATAACGTTGATGGCAGGGGAAATAGAGTCGCAGCAATGATATATGGACCTGATAAGGTGATAGTAGTTGTAGGTGTTAATAAAATAGTTAGGGACTTAGATGAAGCCATCATGAGAAATAGAGAATGGGCAGCCCCTGCCAATGCAAAGAGGTTAAATAGAAAGACTCCATGTTCAGAGGTTGGATACTGTATGGACTGTAGTAGCAAGGATAGAATTTGCAGTGAATATGTCACCATAAAGAGACAGATGGACTCAGACAGAATCCATGTAATAATAGTTAATAAAGAGTTAGGGTATTAATTAGGGGAAACCCTTAGAACTTAAAATTTACAACTTAGAACTTAGAACTTAGAACTTAGAACTACAAAAGCCCTATTAGACGCTTTTGTTGTGGGGGGAAGACTATGAAGGAGAAGCAGAAATTAACTTCAAAAAAGCCTATACTAATACTTGGTTTTTCCATAATTCTATTATTTTGTTTTTTATCATGGGATAAAATATACTATGTTGTCGATAAGAATTTCGAAAAGGTAGGAAGTGGAGAAACGGATAGTGGATATTATCATAGGATTGCCAGCGGCTTTAATAAAAAAAGTACTGCAATGAAACGTGGAAGTTTACAGATAAAAGATTTAGTAGATAACGATAGTGATTTTGGTTATTTTGGTTATTTTATGAATAACATGAGGATTAGTTCTAATGGCAGCGGAACCGGTGGGACAACTATTTCTATAGGCAGCCTTGAAAATGCAAATGAGGATTATAGGCTTATTAAAGACAGCAATAAAAAAAGTGATGAGCTAGGAGAATATGAGCTGGGTGTAAGTATTTTGAATTGGTTTGGTGGAAACTCAGATAATGCCATTAAAATCCTAGAGAATGTTGACTATCTCAAAGATGAAGAGTTAAAAACTACTAGAAACTTAAATTTAGCTGCAATGTATATAGGACTTAGTAGATTTGAAGAAGCAGAGAACCTACTAATCAAAGACTTTAAAGAAAATGATTTATATAACTATTTTAAAAGGGATATGCTTGCATATATATATTTCTTTAGGGGCGAAAATGATAGGTTTGAGAAAATCATTTCATATAAATATGATACCCTAAAGCTTGAGGGAAATAGTATCAAGGGTGTTAAGTTTGATGAAGAAGAAAAATATAGATTAAGAGGAAATTTAGATGATGAAATAGATAAACTAAACCCATATTTACAGCTTTTTGGTGAACTTCAACGGATATTTGAGGATATTGAATATAACCAAAAAGAACATGAAAATATGAAAAGCACAAATAATGCTTTAACCGGATATGTAAGCTATAATGGGGATCCACTAAGAGGAGTAGTAGTATATGTCAAAAGCACTAAAAATCAGGGGATGAGCTTGGGTGGGTTCGTTGATATGGGGATATATGGAACAACCGATAAAAATGGAAGATATGAGATTAAAAATATTCCTAATGATAATTACGATATATGCCTATATGGAAGCTGGAATCAACTAAGAAGTAAGCAGGTTAAGTTTAAAAGTAAGCATATAGCCTTTGATGGAAATACAAAAATCAATGAAAACATTCAGCTTTATGATCCTATTAAACTAAAGAAACTAGAGTATATAGGTAAGGATAAAATCGAAGTAACTTGGGAAAATCCTGCTGGAAATGACTTTGAATACAGTGTGAAATTTGGTGAGATTCAAAATACTGATTATGGTGGAGAATATGCAAATCCTTCTTATGTTAATTCCATAATTACTAGAGAAAATTTCGCTTTAATTGATCTGTCCCAATTGAGGAAAGATTCATTAGGCAATATTTTTTCTTGGGGTAATGACTTTGTAGAGCCTTATCAAGTCATAGAGCCTTTTTATCATACCGGTAAATATGGGCTTATAATTAATGCATATCCTTTAAATAAGGATTATTCTTACTCTGGAAGTGACAATTACGGTATTTTTGCTAATAAACGTTATGACTCTATAGATATAGAAGGTAACGATTGGAATGAAGGAGATAAGCTGCTTTTAGAAAAAAGGTATCCAGAGGCCCTTAAGTGGTTTGAAAACAAGCTAGAGGAAGACATGGATGATATCCATGCAATGAAGGTTTTATCAACTATTTATTCTAAAGGATATAAGGGCAGGGAAGATGGTTTTGGATTGATTGGCAAAGATGTAAAGAAGGGGATAAAATATACCGAGCTATTAAAGGAAGACATAGGGGAGAAGGAATATATACTTTCTGTCCTGGGAGATTTATATAATTCAGATGGTCAGTATGAAAAGGCTCTAGAGTATTATTTGAAACTAGCTAAAGTTAAAGCTAAAGACTCATATTATGAATATAGTAGGGCAGGAAATATGTGTATGAAAATGAATAAATGGCACAAGGCCTTTGAATACTATAAGCTATATGTGTATAACTATGAGTATAAGGATTATGCTAAGGTTCTATTGGTAGGTATCCTTATGGATAATAAAGACGCTATTATTAAGTATAGCCATATGATAGAATCAGAAGAGTATGGATTAGACTATGGTGAGCTGTTTAATACTTATATAAATATGGACAGAGACAGATATAAAGAATTATATAACTCTATAAATGGAGAAGAGATTATTAGTGCTAAAGAGATATTAGAAAAGGATGAGTCCGAACTGGGGATTTTCTATAGAGGATTGTTACTTCTTTCCGAAATGCGTAGATTTGATGAGGAAGAGGAAAAAGATTATTATAGTTTATATAAGCTCCAACATAATGCTACACTAAAAAGCCTAATGAAGTATTTTGGACAAAAGGAGATTGTAAGTAATTTTGGAGAAAGAGGATATGACCCTGAAATATAATAAAAAATAAAAAAAGAAAGAAACTCATGAAAAAGAGTTTCTTTCTTTTTTATTATGATATATATTTATTGAGGCAATATTTTATTTAGGATTATACCAACTATAGCAGCTAGTGCCATACCTTCTAAAGTGAAGTTAACTATTCCCATGTGTATTGGTAATGCAGCACCACCTAAACCTAGTACAAGTATTACTGCAGATATTATCAGGTTTCTTGATTTTCCGAAGTCCACTTGATGTTCAACCAATGACCTAGCTCCAATTGATGCGATCATACCGAAAAGTATTATAGAAATACCTCCAACCACTGAAGTAGGTATTGTTTTAATCACTCCTCCCACCTTAGGCATTATACCCAAAATGATTGCAAATACTGCGGCTATTCTCACTATGGATGGATCGTGAACCTTTGTTAGGGCTAAAACGCCAGTGTTTTCTGAGTAGGTAGTGTTGGCAGGTCCACCAAACATTGCGGAGATAGAAGTTGCTAAACCATCGCCTATCAGTGTTCTATGAAGTCCAGGTTCTTTAACAAAATCTTTATTCACTGTGGTGCCTATAGCTAAAACATCTCCTATGTGTTCTATTACCGTTGCAATTGCTACGGGAGCCACTATCATAACAGTTTCTAGGCTGAATTTCGCCATTGTGAAGGCTGGTTTACCAACCCAAGCAGCTTCTTTCATAGGTGTGAAGTCCACATTTCCAGTTATAAGTGCTACAATATATCCACCGATAAGTCCTATGAGAACCGGTAAAACCTTTAGGAATCCTCTACCATATATACTAACTGCTGTAACTATACCAAAGCTTACTATTGCAAGTATCCAATTACTTGAAGCCATATCTATTGCCGTTGGTGCAAGTTTAAGACCTATTACCAATATGATTGGGCCTGTAACTATAGGAGGGAAGAAGCTAATAATTTTTTCTACTCCGAATACTGCTACCAGTGCTGCTATCATTAGATATATTATACCTGCTACAACCAATCCACCTTGAGCGTATGCCAAACCTTCACCCAATAAAGGACTTGCCAAGGCTTCTTCCGTAGTGGCTGCTCCCGTTTTTAATAATAGAACTGACAATATTGGAGCGATGAATGCAAAGGAAGAACCTAAGAAAGCCGGAACCTTTCCTTTAGTAACCGAATGAAATAATAGAGTCCCAATTCCGGCCATAAATAAGGCCACAGAAATGTTAAAGCCTGTAATAATAGGAACTAAAACCGTAGCACCAAACATTGTGAAAGTGTGCTGGATACCCAATATAATTTTTTTGTGTAAAGATATCTGGTTAAGATTTGTACCAATATCCTTTGGTGATAATGTATTATCGTTATTCATAATAAAACGCTCCCTTCTGTAAATAGGAAGTCCATGTTATGGACTTCCTTCAGGCTGCCTAAAAACCCGAATTTCTTCGTTGTTGCTTCACCCAAGAACCCTTACGTATGTCTGTATACGCTACGACCTCTCGGTTTCAGCACGCCTCGAACTTCGAATTGTTAGGTAGCCTGCCATCTTGTTGACTTTGTCAACAATCTGAGGAAGTCCATATTATGGACTTCCTTCAATTAAAACGCCGCTATATTTTATACTTTGTTATTTCATCGCAAAAGCTACATCTATATTCAAGCTTTTCCCTTGATACTAATTCAAAGGTTGGTTTCATATAATCATCAGAGTTTGTGATACAACGTGGATTCTTACATGTTAATAAACCTTCAACCTTTTCAGGGATAACAACCTTTTTCTTATCAATAACCTTTCCATTCTTAATGAAGTTGATTGATATATTTTCATCAATTAATCCCAATAGGTTTAGATCTACATCAAATGTATTTTCTATTTTTATTATGTCTTTTTTACCTAAAATCTTACTTTCCACATTGATTAATAAAACTACTGGACTCTCCGCTTTATAAAGCTGAAGCTTATTAAAGATTTTAAGACCATTCCCAGATTTGATATGATCAATAACTATACCGTTTTTTATTTGTTTTACCTCAAGCATTTTAATCCACCTCCAAGAGTTTCATAATAAGTGCCATTCTTACATATACACCCATTTTAGCTTGTTCAAAGTAGATTGCTCTTTTATCCCCATCCACTTCATAGGAAATTTCATTAACCCTTGGGAGTGGATGCATTATTATCATATCCTCTTTACCATTTTTTATTTTCTCGTTATCTAATATATAGGAATTTTTTAATTTTAAATAATCAGCTTCATTAAAGAAACGCTCTTTTTGAATTCTAGTCATATATAAAATATCAAGTTCTTCTATCACTTCATCTAAGTATCTGACTTCTTTAATTTCTACGTCATAATTATCCTTTAAGTATCTTTTAATTGATTCTGGCAAAGTCAATTCTTCTGGAGATATTAACACAAACTTTTTTGTATTGAATCTTGCCATAGTCTTAATGAGAGAATGAACGGTTCTTCCATATTTCAAATCGCCACAAAGCCCTATTACATGGTTTTGTAATCCATCCTTATATGTGTGAATTGTGAGAAGATCAGTAAGGGTTTGGGTTGGATGTAAGTGTCCCCCATCACCGGCATTGATTATTGGAATTTCTGAGTACATGGAGGCAAGCTTTGGAGTACCCTCCTTAGGATGTCTCATAACAGCTATATCTGCATAGTATGATATACATCTTATAGTATCTGCCACACTTTCACCTTTTTTTACTGAACTAGTATTAGCATCACTAAATCCTAGTACATTACCACCAAGTCTAAGCATAGCTGATTCAAAGCTGAATTTAGTTCTTGTGCTTGGTTCGAAAAACAAAGTTGCCATTATTTGTCCCCTACAGCTTTCAGCATAATTCCTTGGAGAATTATAGATTTTCTCTCCTAGCTTAACTAACTCTAAGATTTCTTCGTTGGTGTAGTCTGCAAGACTAATTAGGTGATTAACATTTTTTATGCCCATAATATCACTCCTCCTTGTTGACCTCCCTGGATCAAATTAAAGGTACTATTAAGTTTGAGGACATCGCGTCCCTTGATTTCGGCCACATTTTTCCCATAAAAGCGACCTATAATAAAAAAACCTTCTTTTCCATGAGGATAAAGAAGGTTTAATAATCTCAGCATAGTTTTTAGGTAGCCTTAACATTTGACATACCATTATCTATGTAATCTCTTATACCTTTTTAACCTCACAGGGCTAATTTAAAGGTTACGGCTTATTTACTTGTCGTACTAATGTTAACACACCGGAAAATTAATGTCAATAGAGGGAATTATATAATTTACCTATGGGTAAATTTACCTTTTAAAGCTTCGCCGAGTTCTTTTCAAAACTGCTTGCACTTTTTCAAACATTCTATGAATAATGGGAGGGTAAAATTGTTTGACATATTATTTTTTCTATGATAGTATTTAAAAAAATAAATATGAGCTGTACCTTTAAATTGGTCCAGAGAGGCCGGAAAGGTAAACGTTAGTATAGTATATAGGAATTATGCCTATAACTATAATAGGTAAGTCATGCCTTCCGCTTCTCTAAAAGTGGAAGGTTTTTTTGTTGTTAAAAGGTTAACTTAAACCTTAAAATCTCAAATACATTATATACACATTTATCTTGGAGGTGGAATTATGGAATTACTTATAAAAGGCGGTAGAGTTATAAATCCAAAGACCAAAACCGATGAGAAGCTAGATATACTTATAAGGGATAACGTAATAGTAGATATTAAAAGCAATATTGACGTAAAGAACAGAAAGATAATTGATGCATCGGGGATGATAGTAACACCAGGCTTTATAGATATACATGTGCATCTAAGAGAACCAGGATTTGAATATAAGGAAACTATAAAAACCGGAACCGAAAGTGCTGTGGCAGGAGGCTTTACTACGGTGGCATGTATGCCAAATACAAATCCAGCTATTCACTCAAAGGAGATTGTGGAATTTATAAAGGCTAAGGCCCATAAAGAAGGTAAAGCGAATGTTATGGTTATTGGAAGTATAACTAAGGATCTGGAAGGTGAAGAGCTTTCCCAGATGAATGAAATGTATGATTGTGGTATAGTAGCAATTTCAGATGATGGAAAAACTCCTATGAAGGAAGAAATAATGATAAAGGCTTTCAGAAAAGCCAAGGAGCTTGATATTCCTTTGATCTCACATTGCGAGGATCATAATCTATCAAAGGGTGGAAGCATAAACCAGGGGACAGCATCGGAAAGAACTAAGATAAAGGGTATCCCCGCAGCGGCGGAGCATTTAATAGTAAAAAGAGATATAGAATTATGTAAAAAGACGGACTCTAGGCTTCATATAGCCCATGTAAGCACGAAAGAATCAGTTGATTTGTTACGTAAAGCAAGAAATGAAAAGGTAAGGGTTACATCAGAAGTTGCACCCCACCATTTTACACTCACCGATGATATAATCACATCCCAAAATACCTACACTAAAGTAAATCCTCCAATAAGAAGTCATCAAGATGTAGATGCAGTAATTAATGGAATTTTAGATGGAACCATAGATATAATAGCTACTGACCATGCACCCCATGATAAGAATAGCAAAGACACCAGCTATGATAAAGCCGCATTCGGAATAACCGGTTTAGAAACGGCGTTTTCATTGAGCTATACCTATCTTGTAAAGAAAAACGAACTTCCATTAATGAAGCTTATTGAGATGATGACCATAAAGCCCGCTAAAATAATTGGCATAGATAAGGGGAGTTTAGAGATAGGTAAAGAGGCTGATATAGCAGTACTTGACCCTAATGAAGAATATATTATAGATTCAGATAAATTCTATTCAAAGGGTAAAAACACACCCTTTAATGGTTATAAAGTAATTGGTAAGCCAGTTTATACAATAGTTAGTGGGAAAATAGAATACGAAGGGGGTAAATAATATGTTTGTAAATAATTTGATTAAGGTTATTAAAGAAAAAAAGAGTCCCGTGGTTGTGGGGCTTGATCCAAGGATACAGCTTATACCAAGTATAGTTAAGGATAAATATTTTGATGAGTATGGTAAAACATTTAAGGCGGCGGCGGAAGCTATATTGGAGTTTAATAAAGAGATTATTGATAATGTTTGTGATGTAGCGGCGGCGGTAAAGCCCCAGATAGCATTTTATGAGCAATATGGAATAGAGGGGTTAAAGACATATAATGAAACATGTAAATATGCTTCTCAAAAAGGATTACTTATAATAGGAGATATAAAAAGAGGGGATATTGGGTCAACCTCCAAGGCTTACTCCAATGCCCATTTAGGGAAGACAGAAGTTGAAGGAGAAGACCTAGAGGCATTTTACTCCGATTCAATAACTGTAAACCCCTATCTAGGTGATGATTGCTTAAAGGAATTTGTAGGAGATATTGAAAGATACAATAAAGGAATGTTTGTTTTAGTTAAAACATCAAATCCCTCCTCAAGTCAGCTTCAGGATCTAGTAGTGGAAGGAAAGAAAATATATGAAAAGGTCGCTCATATGGTTGATGACTGGAGTAAACAATATATTGGAAAATTAGGTTATTCTTCCATGGGGGCAGTGGTTGGAGCCACTTATCCCGAGGAAGCTAAAAACCTTAGAAAATTGATGCCAAGCTCATATTTTCTTGTGCCAGGCTATGGGGCTCAAGGCGGAACAGCTGAAGATGTAATTCATTGTTTTAATAAGGATGGACTTGGAGCCGTAGTTAATTCTTCTAGAGGAATTTTATATGCATATGATAAAGAAGAAAAATGGACAGAAAAAGATTATGGTAGGGCTGCAAGGGAAGCAGCTATTAAAATGAGGGATGATATAAATACCACATTAGAAAAGCACTGCAAAAAATATTGGTAAGGAGGAATAAACTTTGAAGAAAAATTACTTATGTGAGATTCTTGAAAACAATCAAATAGCTGATAATATATATAAGATAAAGATAAAAAAACCAAACAGAAGCTTTGACATCAAGGCAGGACAATTTATAAATATTAAGTGTGGAGAAGGGGATTTCCCACTCCTCAGAAGACCTATTAGTATAGGATTATCAGATGAAGATAGTATGACGATTTATGTTAATAAGGTAGGCAAGGGAACAGAGCTTTTATGTGATAAAAGTAAAGGCGAATCTATTGATATCCTAGGGCCATTAGGTAATACCTTTAATATGAATATAGAAAAAGGCAATGTTCTTATTGTAGGGGGAGGAATTGGTACAGCCCCTTTACTTGAGTTAACTAAGACATTATCCAGTAAAAAAGATTTAAATATAAAAGTCATATTAGGATACAGAGACGAGCCTTTTATTGTAGAAGAATTTAAAAAATATACAAATGATATAATAGTAGTTTCAGAAAAAGAAGGGTTTGACCATAGGGGTTATGTAACTGTTCCACTTGAAAAGGAACTAAGAGAAAATAAGTATGATGAAGTTTTTACATGTGGGCCAGAGCCAATGTTAAAAAAGGTAAATAAAATATGCAAAGAAAATAACGTTATTGTACAGTTGCTATTAGAAGAAAGAATGGCCTGTGGCATAGGCGCATGTCTAGTATGTACATGTAAAACTAAAAGAGGCGATGATGATTGGAACTATGTCAGAACCTGTAAGGATGGACCGGTTTTCTATGGGGAAGAGGTGATATTCGATGAATAAGATAGATTTAAGTGTGGATTTAAATGGATTAAAGCTAAAAAATCCTATAACCGTTGCATCAGGCACCTTTGGGTTTGGTAGAGAATTTACTGATTATATGGATTTGAGTGATTTAGGAGGCATAATGGTGAAGGGATTAACCCTAGAAGAAAGAAAGGGAAATCCAGTACCTAGGGTAGCAGAAACGCCAATGGGGATGCTGAATAGTGTAGGACTTCAAAATCCTGGAGTAAAATATTTTATAAAGAATGAACTCCCGTTTTTAAATCAATATGATACAAAGGTTATAGCAAATATTAATGGAAATACCATAGAAGAATATTGTAAAATTGCTGATATTCTTTCCAAAACCTCAGTTGATTCCCTAGAGCTAAATATTTCATGTCCAAATGTGAAAGAGGGCGGAGTATCCTTTGGAAGAGACCCGGAAATGGTATATAAAGTTACAAAAAGTGTTAGAGAGTATGCGGACAAGCACTTAATCGTAAAGCTTAGTCCAAATGTAACTGATATAAAGGAAGTGGCAATAGCGGCAGAAAAGGCAGGTGCTGATTGCTTATCCCTTATTAATACCCTTATAGGTATGGTTATAGATATTGATAGGGAAACTACTATTCTTGCAAGGGGCATGGGAGGACTTTCAGGGCCAGCTATTAAACCTGTAGCTGTAAGAATGGTATATGAGGTATGTAGTGCTGTTTCTATACCGATCATTGGAATGGGTGGCATCATGAACTATAGAGATGGGGTAGAGTTTCTATTGGCTGGAGCAAATGCCATATCCGTAGGGACAGGTAATTTGATAAATCCAAACATCTGTATAGAAATTCTTAAAGGAATAGAAGAACATTTAAGGGGTAAGAGGTACAAATCAATTAAAGAAATCAAAGGAAAAGTAAAAATACCTAGTAAATAAATATTATAGAGTGAAAGCCATAAAAAGCAAAGTACCTTCAGGGATTTAGAAAAAATTAAATTGCTGAAGGTATTTTCTTTAAAATTTATGTATAAAAGTATGAAGAATGATAGATAATAATTGTGGTTATAAAATATATTATTTGTAACAAATTATTATATTGACACAAATAGTTTGATGTGGTAAACTATTAGTTGTCGCCAACAAAGAGTAGCGACAAAACACATTTTGAAATTAAGTAAAAAAAGTGTTGACAAAGAAAAAAAGATTTGATATAATAAATCTTGTCGCTGAAACAAGCGAAAAAAACTTTGGACATTGAAAACTAAACAGTGTAAGGAATTAAACCTTAGTTTGATAATTAATTCAAACTATAAAGAAACGCCAGTTTTATTTTAAGAGTTTGATCCTGGCTCAGGATGAACGCTGGCGGCGTGCTTAACACATGCAAGTCGAGCGGACCGATCTAAAGGAAGCCTTCGGGTGGAAAATAGTGAGGTTAGC
>JAOASB010000004.1 GCA_025210375.1 Maledivibacter sp.
ATAAAATATAAGATGGAGTTTGAAAGGAGGCATAGCAATGACTGATTTTAACGACTATTTAGATGAGTGTATGAAAGACCCAGATTTTAAGAAGGAATACGATGACTTAGCTGTCGAATATGAGATTAAACAAGCCATGATAGATGCGAGGAAAGAAAAAAAGCTTACTCAGAAGGAACTGTCAAAACTGACAGGCATACAGCAAAGTCACATTAGTAGACTTGAAAATGCTAACTATAATCCTAGCATTGCATATCTTAAACGGATTGCTCATGCTCTAGGGAAAGAACTTCATATAGAATTTAGATAAGCTAACCCGACTGCAATCATGTAGTCGGTTTTTATTTTTTAATTACATTTCTATCACAATAGCAAAAAAATCTGTAAAAATACCTTCTAAATGTCCTAAAAGATGAAGGGAATATATGAACATTGAAAACTGAATATAAAAATATTTAAGTACGTTACTCCTATGATCCATAGGAGCAAATAATGATACTTCTACTCAGTCCTAATCATCGTCTGGAGAGTAGCCTGCCTGTAGGGGAGGAAAATAAACGTCTATATTTGAGAGAGAATATAGAGGTCTTTTATGAAGCAGATTAACTAACTGTTGCTTAAATATTTTAAAATCTTTGAAAAAACTAACAAAAAAAATTATAATAAAGACAACAATACTTAAAAGATAGGTGTGAATACTTATGGATAAGAATAAATCGGAGATTATCATATATCAAACTGAGGATGGACAGACAAAGATTGAGGTAGCAATGGAAGAAGATACTGTTTGGTTGTCACAAACTCAGATGTGTGAATTGTTTCAACGAGATAAGTCAGTAATATCAAGGCATATAAATAATATTTTTAAAGAAGGCGAATTAAAAAGAGATTCAACTGTTGCAAAAAATGCAATAGTTCAAAATGAAGGAAATAGAAATGTACGAAGGGAAGTAGAATATTATAATCTTGACGTAATTATTTCAGTTGGCTATAGAGTAAAATCTCACAGAGGTACGCAATTTCGTATATGGGCTACTGAAAGACTTAGAGAATACATTATAAAAGGCTTTACAATGAATGATGAACTTCTTAAAAAAGCTGGTGGTGGCAATTACTTCGATGAACTATTAGAGAGAATTAGAGACATTCGTTCTTCCGAAAAGGTATTTTGGAGGAAAGTATTAGACATCTATGCTACCAGCATTGATTATGATCCAAAGGTAGAAAGCTCCATAATATTTTTTAAAACAATACAAAATAAAATGCACTGGGCAGCACATGGGCATACAGCAGCAGAAATTATTTATAATAGAGCAAATGCCAAACTACCATATATGGGAATGACATCATTTATAGGTAATAAGCCTAAAAAGGCAGATACAATAATTGCTAAGACTACTTAAAAGAAGATGAAATAAATATACTAAATAGAATAGTAACAGCATACCTAGAATTTGCAGAATTACAGGCTATTAGAAAAAAACCAATGTATATGAAGGATTGGTTAGCAAAATTAGATGATTTCCTAAGAATGACCGACAATGAGATATTAAATCATGCAGGGACAATTAGCCATAACCAAGCTAAAGAAAGAGCCAGTCATGAGTATATAAAATACAAAGAAAAAATAAAAAATGAATTATCTGCAGTAGAGAAGCATTTTATAGAATCGATTGATAATGCAGAGAAAATGCTAAAAAAATCAAAGAAATAAGATTGAACTACTCCCCAAAATTTAACTATCCCGAAATTCAGGATAGCTAAAGATACAAGTATATGTTATATATTTAGTTTACTACTATTCAAATATAAGAATCGACTAACCATCGGGTTCTTTTTCCTTATTCCAATAACCCGATTAAAATCTAACCCCTTATCCCCTATATCTCAAATAGAGAGTAGGGGATTTCTTATACAAAAAAGCAGAAAGGAAAATGGCAATGAAAATAACAAGAGAATACAACGGAAAATCTACCTTTGAAGACATATTAAAGCTCTATCTTGAGAATATATCAAATGAAGTCATTGAAAAAAATAAGGAGGAAGCTTATAATAAAGATACAACTCTAACACCTCATCAAGAAAAAAATGAGGTGTTAGATAAATGAAAGCAGCGATATACATACGTGTATCAACAAAGCATATAGAGCAAGAATCTTCACTACAAAACCAAAAAGATATGTTCATAAAATACATATCAACAAAGGGTTGGACACTCTACAAAATATACAAAGACGTAGACTTTGGTACTCATGGAAAAAGACTTGGATTTATAGAAATGGTAGAAGATGCAAAGGTAGGAAAATTTGACGTAGTACTAGCAAAAGAACTATCAAGGCTAGCAAGAAACATAGGAATAAGCCATGGATTCAAACAAGTAATAATGGCAAATAACATCCACATCATATGCTTAGATGGGGTGGTGTGGGAGAAGTTGTAGTTGGTTGGTTAAGCTATAGAGTATGAAGATGAGCAGGGAGCATCCGCGAAGGTTGGACGTAATTTCAAGCTTACAAATTAGAGATGAGGTTGTATAATAAAATGAAGTACAAAATAGATTTTTTACTAAGGGCAGTATTGATATCTGTAGTGTTTATTGTTATAGTTGGAATTGGTTATACTAATATGCAATATAGATTAGATTACATTGAGATCATAAACGAGTGTTTCGAAGGTGGATATGATGATCAGATAATACGAGATAAAGTTATCATTGGTAATCAAGAGTATCTATTTTATGGTAGGGATGATATTGGATATGGATATATAAAATTAGAAAGAGGTTTAAATAAGAAATACAAAATTTTGAGAAAAGATAAATCATCACAGTATTTTCAAATTATTAACCCAGTAATCAAATCTAAGATGTTTAATATAATAATTGGGCACAATCCCCAAGAAGGCTCTATTAGTTGTGAGCTTAGTGATAGTTTTATTCATAATAATATTGTGACAGGAGATTTCATTTTAATATATAATTCTGATACATATACCACTATTACTAAGGAAGAAATAGTTTTTAAAGATGAGAATGGTATTAATATTACAGAAAAAGTGACAAAATTATAAACACCCATGAAACTACGTCTAACACGCCGTTTAGCCATTCATATTAACTATATATGATTTATGAGTTAATTTATCAATTTTAAATAGCCTTCCTTGATAATTCAACCAAAGAAGGCTATTTCATTTACAGACACTCTTTTCTAGTTTTTATATGCCAAATACTATACTAAAATAGAAAAAGGTTCTTTAACATAGGAATAGTAATCTTTCATTGTAAAATCAGGGGGTAAACATGCAAAATTACTATGACCTTCCATTATATGGTCTTTATTAATCCTAAGCCATTCAACAAACATTTCTGGGTCGTTTTCACGAACATCTTCAACCCATTTTTCTCCTTCGGCTTGCAAAAACTTAAGTCCTTCTGCATAAGATAAATTCATACTATCAGATTTCTTTAAACTTTCATTAATATTATTTATAAAACTCTCCATTGTTTCACCTCCGATTGTATATTTTCTTGGTAATTTGTCCATCTTAATATTTTTAGGAACATTTAGATTCTTTGAATCTGCAGCTTCAGTTAATTCTAATTTTACAGATTGTTTTTCTTGTCCTTCAGTCTGTAAACTCTTACCTTCAGACAAATTTTTGCCTTTAAAAACCGTATAGTTCTGTATAAGACCGTTATTAGCAGTACCTATTGAATTTATCATTTTTATACCCACCCCATCATATATATTTTTTTATTAGTTACCTTCATATACCGAATAGCTAAAATGATAAACAAAATTTGTATAGGTCTCAACTTGAAATTTGATTAGTTAATATAATTTTATTTCCATCAGCAGTAGAAGATATTTTAGCACTTTTGAACTCCGATGTTGCATTCCATACATATCAATCTTGGCCATTTTTCACATGTAGAGATGTTCTTGAAAGATTTCCTTTTGTAATACTATATGCTTTATATGCACTACCATTAGGTTCAGCATCATCATAATCATTCATAATATCTAAGCTCTTATTAAATACATCGGCACTTATAGAAAAAAGTTAAGCTCATAAATTATTTTATTAACAATATTTTCTTTTATTCAATTACACTTAAAATATCCATAAAGCCTAGTGAAATATACGAATCATAGTTTGTGCATTCTCCAAGTTCTATTTCTTAGGTTACAAATCCTTGTGCTAGATTGTAATGTTTATTTACAATTTCTAAAAAAAGAGACAAGCTATAGCAAAAACTAAAATGCGTGGATGATGAGCTAGTAGAAGTATCAAAAGCTTATAGTAAATATATAGAATCTTAGCTGATTAAGGCTGAAATAATTATGGATGGTATTGCCAATAGAAATGCAATTAAGTCTTGGGATTGGAGTCAACAAAAAAAGGCTATACAGTATGAAGTCCAAAGACATAATATATTTGCAGATATTTATAACAGCAAATGAGAATATGGATAAAGCCGGTGAAATTGTAGGAAATGTAAATATTTATTTAGATCAAACAGTAGATTCCTATGATATTATAAGAGGTTCAATGAAAGATTTAATGGAGCAATTTCAGAAGCTAGAGAAAGCAGGCTTAATATAATTAGAATAGAATAAAATAAAGTAAAAGTTAATGGATCAATAAAGAAGGGTATTATATATACAAGGTTTTTTTATTATAATGTTTTGTATTAAAGACAAATACCACTTTGCCATTGGGTCAAAAATGATATTTATGTATGTCAAAATATTGAAATTCTCTTGACACTTGTAACGAACTATGATAAAAGTATAGCAAGTACTCACTCAATTGAGAAATAGAAGAGGATCTAATAATGAATAGAGTTTAAGTCTGTCTATAGATATTCTAGTTAAACAGTCAATTTATACACATTAAAAATCCCTAGAAACATAGGATGTTTTGAGATGTATAAATTAAGTTTAACTTTTGGGAATCTATAATGTAAGAAAATTAATGTTTATGAGAGGATATAGGATCTCACTGAACATAATATATAATATATCATACAAGGAGTGGGAAAATGAAGAAAAAATTAATTATCTATAGTTTTGTCGTAGTATTAATCAGTGTACTGTTTGCATCTATTATCCAATATTACTCTATAACATCTACAATTAATCATTATAGAGATTCAGTTGCTGTGAGTATGAAAAATGCATCCTTTTCTATTCAGAAAGTCTTCTCTTCTGTTTTCAATGATTTGTTGTATCTATCAGAAAGAAAAGAGTTATCTATCACCAAAGATTTTGGATTAAAGGATGAAAGAACTCGTCAATTAAATGATTTCAAAGCCTTTGTATCTAACAAGAAAATTTATGATCAGTTACGTTACATAGATAAAACAGGTCAAGAAATTTTACGTGTGAACTATAATAAGGGAGATGTAGTTAGTGTAGATGAAAGTAAACTTCAATCTAAATCAGGAAGTTATTATGTAGATGATGCATTGGGTTTAAATGATGGAGAAATTTATATTTCTAGATTTGACCTTAATAAAGAAAAAGGGAAAATAGAAAAGCCTATAAAGCCTATGATACGCTTTGTAACTCCTTTTATGAATAACCGTAATCAACTAGATGGGTTGATTGTATTTAATTATTTAGGTGAAAATCTAATTAATGATTTAAAAGAAGTAGATCATTCGGCAAACTCAAGTATCCAGCTAGTGAATGGAGACGGATACTATTTATACAATGGTGATGAGTCTAAAGAGTGGGCATTTATGCGTGATGAAGAGGAAGGTTTTTTCAAAGATTATCCCGAAGCTTGGGACAAGATAAAAAAAGAAAAGAACTATGACTTTGAAACAAGTAAAGGGCTTTTTAGTGTTCTTCCCGTAGATCCAGATCAATTTGCTGAGAATTTGGTTGGGTCGAAAATGAATCAAAATGAGTCTAACAATTTTTATGTTGTGGTTTATGTTGAGAAAGAAATCATAGCAAAAGTATATAGAGAGGGGCTTATAAAGGGCATTGTTATATTCCTAATTACTGCGTTTATAGGAAGTTTTTTAGTAAGATTATACATAACTAAAAAAGAAGATGAGGAGAAGCATAAAAAAAGTTTGGAAGAAAATTTAGAATTTAACAAGACTGTAGTAGATAAGACACAGTCTAGTGCTGATATTATTTCCAAGGTTTCATCTGAAATTTATGATGCAACAGAAGACGCAAATCGAGGGCTACAACAAATCATCCATGAATTAAATAACGTAACTACAAGTATTAATGACAATGCCAATACCATAGAGCAATCCAATGATCAAATAGAATCAATTGCCGAAAAATCATATATAGTAGAAAGTATGTCAAGGGATGCAGTTAAAAAGAATAAAGACATAGTTGGGTATGCAGAAGAAGGTAATTTAAGTATTGGGGAACTAACATCTATGATTTCAAAAATTAGCAAATCCACAGACTACGTATTTGAAGAAATAGGAGAACTAGTAGCAAAGTCAAATGAAATAGGCCAAATTATTACCTTGATAACAGACATTACAGAACAAACAAATTTGCTTGCGTTAAATGCTGCCATTGAAGCTGCTAGAGCCGGTGAACATGGCAAAGGGTTCGCAGTTGTAGCTGAAGAAGTACGTAAACTTGCTGACGTATCTGGAAAATCAGCTACCAAAATCTCACAATTAATTATAGATGTACAGGAAAAAGCAAAAACTTCCGATGAATTTATTACGGATAGCAGATCAATAGTTGAAGAAAGTGTTAAAAAGTCTGAAGAAGCAAATAAGCAGTTTTCTGCTATTTCATCAGAAATAATTAAAATGTCAAAGTTAATTAGTGAAATCACGACAAAATCTACAGAACAACATAATCTAACTAAAGTAATGAAAGATGCTATGGCTATAATTATTAGGAACACAGAAGTAAATACAGCGGCTGTAAATGACATAAATGATGTTATTCAGAATCAAGCAGCGTCTTTTGAGGAGATAGGTGCAAGTATTGAAGAATTATCTAGTATGTCAGATGAGCTGAATAGCATTAGCAAAATGAATGAAGAGCAAGAATAATGACGATAGGTGATGTAGTATTGATATAAGTTCGAAATATCATATTGACACTTGCTAATAAAATAAAAGCAGAAGAATCGACTCTCCCCTATGGTAGATAGTTAAAATAATATAACTGTCTACCATAGGGGAGTTTTTGCGGTGGGAAGAAAAGGGAAATTTCAGTTATTACTTTTCCTATTTATCTGTATAAATTTTTCTATATTTTGTTGGAGTGGTTCCAACCTTTTTTTTGAATATCTGATTAAAGTACGATTGACTATTGAAACCAACAATTTCAGTGATCTGTTTCATAGAATATTGGGTGTTTTTTAGGAGATTCTTTGATACTGATATCCTTTTTTCAATGAGATAATCGATAGGAGAAGAACCGGTATATTTTTTGAACTCATGGACTAGATAAAATTTATTCATATAAGCCACTGAGGCTAAAGAATCTAGGCTCAGTTCTGAGGCATAATGAACATCAATATATTTCTTTATAAAAGCACAGTCCTTATTAATACTCTTTGTAGAAGCCAATACCAAATTTGATTCAGTTCTTCGCCTTATATTGAAAATTAAAATTTCCATGATATTTTGACAAATCGATTGATAATGTTTTCCGCAGCCTTGGAGTTCTTTAAGTATTGTGTCTAGATAAAAAAGAATTTCATCTTTACATTTAGAATAATTGTATATGCTATATGAGGTCGTTGTTCCACAATGATTAGAGCTTCCATTAATAATTAGAGAAATACCATCTATCCCCAATACTATGTATTCTAAAGGGTTAGAATCCTTGGATGATTCCGTATGGAGAACGTTTGCATTTACTATAATTAAATCGTCTTCTTTCACAGTAAAATCTTTATCTTGTATTTTAAAATGACCACTTCCGTGGACAACATAAAATAATTCAGTAAAAGGATGCATATGCATAGTGCTGTGCCAGTCATCTTCATATTTGGCTCTTGATGCATATCTAAGTTTCGCATTAAGTTTACTTAATTCATTACCCTCAGATTCAAATAAATTATTTGACACAACTATGATCCTCCTTAAAGGTTATTAATATAATTTTATTATATTGCTTTAAAATTTGAAAAGCAATATAAATAAAAAAACAAGCAATATAATTATAGAAAAAAATATACATAATGGTTATAATTGTAATTGATATAAAAGATCATATTTAGGGGGAGACCATTATGAAAAAAGTATTGGCTTTATTAATTTCAGTTTGTTTATTGGTATCACTTGCTGCTTGTTCTGAAAATAGTGAAACCACTGATTCAAAAAGTGAATCACAGGAAAAGGTTTTAAAGATTGCCGGTTTAAATGGTGGGTATGGCGATGAGCATTGGAAAGAGTTAGCTTCTAAATTCGAAGCCGCAAATGATGGAGTTAAAGTTGAACTTACACTTGAAAAGAATATTGCTGAAGTCTTAAGACCTCAAATTCAAGCTAAAAATGTTCCCGATATTATATATTTGGCTGTTGGGGCTGAGGGCAAATTAACGGATACTTTGATAAAAGAGAGAGCTATACAGGATATAACAGATGTGTTTGATATGGAAGTTCCCGGTGAAGGTGTTAAAGTTAAGGATAAAATAGTGCCAGGCTTTACGGATACTTTAATAACAAAACCATATGGAGATGGTAAAATATATTTGGCACCATTATTTTACGCACCCTGTGGACTTTTTTATAACCAAGACCTTTTTGGAGAAGGAAAATATAAATTCCCTGAAACTTGGGATGAACTATTAGCCCTTGGAGAAACTGCTAAGAGTGATGGTATATCTTTATTTACTTATCCAACCACTGGATACTTTGATGCATTCTTCTATGCCCTTCTTAATGAAGTAGGAGGATCAGAATTGTTTAACAATGCGATGAATTACGAGGAAAAAGCTTGGACAAGTAATGAAGCAACTAAGGCATTTGAATTAATAGGAGAATTAGCTAAGTATACCCATCCAGATACAGTATCTCAAGCAAATGGGGAAGGATTTACAAAAAATCAACAGCTAATATTAGACAATAAAGCGTTATTTATACCTAATGGAACTTGGTTACCGGGAGAAATGAAGGATGCACCTAGAGCAGATGGATTTAAATGGGGATTTACAGCCTTACCAAAGGTTAAAGCAGGTGGAAATGCTTATTCCTATACATTCTTTGAGCAAATGTATATACCAGAAGGGGCTAAGGAGGTTGACCTTGCTAAAAAATTCATGGCATATATGTATTCTGATGAGGCCGCAAAAATAATTCATGAAAAATCTGGTGCAGTACAACCAATAGTTGGGGTATCAAAATTTATGACTGAGGGAGATCAGAACAAGCTATTCTACTCAGTATATGATAATGGTGCTAAAGCTGCCATGGGTGGATTTGCAGCGGCTCCTCCAGTAGAAGGAGTTGACCTTACAAGCGGAGATGGGATTCTTTTTGGAACAGTAAATTCTATTGTATCGAAGAATAAAACTGTAGAACAGTGGCAGAACGAAGTTGTTGAAGCCGCGGCTAAGATCCGAGAAGCGATAAATGCCCAATAACCACTTTAAAAGTAGAGTTACAGTATGGTGGATAAATTATCCACCATACTGTTTATTATGAGGAGGGAAATTGTGAATAACAGAAGTTTGAAATTATTTATTATTATTTGTCTTACTCCTGCACTCATGTTATTTTCAATTTTTATGATAATTCCAACCCTAAGTGTATTTAAAATGTCGTTATATAAGTGGGGCGGATTGTCAGCAAAAAAAGCTTTTGTAGGACTAAATAATTTTAAAATTTTGATAGGAGATGCCAATTTTTTAAGATCTTTTGAGAATACAATTTTTATTATTGTGATGGTTAGCATTATAACAATGACCATAGCAATAGCATTTGCATCGATTTTGGTTCGCGAAAATATTAAGGGTGAAAATTTTTTCAGAATTATATTTTATATACCTAATATTTTATCCGTTGTAGTTATATCATCTATTTTCTCAGCAATATATGATCCCAGCCAAGGTCTTATAAATAGCTTTTTTAAAATATTAAAGCCAGAGAGTTGGGTAAATATACAGTTTCTTGGGAACCAAAGAATTGTAATTTATTCTATAGCTGGAGCAATGATTTGGCAGGCTATAGGGTATTATATGGTAATGTACATGGCTAGTATGTGTTCCATACCAGTTCAGTTATATGAGGCGGCGGAATTAGATGGTGCAGGTAAGATAAGACAATTCTTTGATATCACTTTGCCTTTAGTTTGGGATACAATTAGGACAACTCTAACCTTTTTTATCATAAGTTCTATCAATTTAAGTTTCCTATTTGTAAAGGTAATGACTAGTGGAGGCCCAGATGGATCATCGGAGGTATTCTTAAGTTACCTATATAAACAAGCCTATAACAATGCAAGTTATGGTTATGGCATGGCTATAGGGGTCATAGTTTTCTTATTTTCATTCTTATTATCTGGTATTATTAACAAAATAACAAAACGTGAAACCTTACAGTACTAGGAGGGGCATATGGATAAGAAAAGGAACTTGATAAAAGCTGATACTATTTATAGATTATTTATATATGCTGCGTTAATAACTTTAGCTATTAGTATAATAGTACCAGTATTATGGGTGTTTATGGCGTCAATCAAAGAGAATTCAGAGTTTTATGGTAATCCTTGGGCTCTACCAAAGGGATTCCATTTTACAAACTTTATAGATGCAATTGAAAAAGCAAAAATGGGGGAGTACTTTTTAAATTCAGTTACAGTAACATCCTTAGCGCTAGTTATATTATTAGTGGTTGCTATTCCGGCTGCATATGTTTTAGCTAGATTTGAATTTAAGGGTAAAAAGATTTTGAATAGACTATTTATGGCCGGTCTTTTTATCAATATAAATTATATCGTTGTCCCAATATTTTTAATGTTATTAGGCTGGGATGGATATATTATGAGAATCTTTGGTAAAGGGATATTTTTAGATAATATTATTGTGTTAGCTATAGTTTATGCTTCGTCGGCAATACCATTCACAATCTATTTGATATCCAACTATTTTAGAACATTACCCAAAGCCTATGAAGAAGCAGCCTTTATAGATGGGTGCGGATACTTTAGAACTATGCTTAGTATAATGATTCCTATGATAAGACCTAGTATTATAACGGTTGTGTTATTCAATTTCTTAGCTTTTTGGAATGAGTATATTATAGCCTTAACCTTGATGACAGGATCATCAAAAACTTTACCAGTAGGGTTAATAAATCTAATGCAATCTCAAAAGGCAGCAGCCAATTATGGGCAATTGTACGCAGGACTGGTAATAGTAATGATTCCAACATTAGTTTTGTATATCCTAGTACAGAAAAAATTAACACAGGGAATGAGTATTGGAGGAGTAAAGGAGTGATGAAAATGTTAAAATCTAAGGGTAATGTAACACTCCCTAGTGAAGAAGGGTTTTTAGAAGAAACAAAGGAGATATTAGAAAGGCTGGGGGCCGATGCAATTAGGGATAGTGATGGGACTAAACTCTCAAAAGATATAAAAAATTTGGATGCAAAGATTTATACCACCTATTTTGTAAGTAGAGGGCACAATGATTTCGCAAAGCAAAATATGAAGGAATGTCAACAGTTCTACTTAATGAGCAAATTTAATTTAGCAGATTCTATAAAGTTAGAAATATTCTTTATGGAAGATTATTTTCCTCAGCAGATAAGACCCGATTATGATCATGATCCTAAGAAATGGTGGGAAGTTATAGATAGAACTACGGGAGAAGTCGTAGATAGCGAAAAATGGGATGTAGATAAAACAGAAAACAAAGTAACAATCCATGAATCAAAGCCCTTTCATGAATATACAGTTTCATTTTTAGTATATGCTATATGGGATCCAACACAAATGTATAATCACATAACAAATAACTGGGGAGAAAAGGAACATGACATCCCCTTTGATGTAAGAAGATCTAAATCTGCAAAATATATATTAGATCATATTGATAACTGGCTTGAAGAAAATGAGCATACGGATGTAGTAAGATTCACAACATTCTTTTATCATTTCACACTTGTATTTAACAACATAGGAAAAGAAAAGTTTGTGGATTGGTTTGGATATAGTGCAAGTGTATCAACGGCAGCCTTAGAAGCATTTGAGAAAGAAAAGGGTTACAGATTAAGACCAGAGGATATAATTGACCAGGGTTACTATAATACTTCTTTTAGAATACCTACAAAGGAATTCCTAGATTTTATGGACTTTCAACAAAACTTTGTATCAAAAACCGCTAAGAAGTTAGTTGATAAGGTACATGAATCTGGCAAAGAGGCCATGATGTTTTTAGGAGACAACTGGATTGGTACAGAGCCTTACGGTAAATATTTTGATAGTATAGGATTAGACGCTGTTGTTGGTTCCGTTAATAGTGGGGCTACCCTAAGAATGATTTCAGAAATTCCAGGGGTTAAATATACGGAAGGAAGATTCTTACCATATTTCTTCCCGGATACCTTTAGAGAAGGTAATGACCCCACAGTTGAAGCAAAAACAAATTGGATATCTGCAAGACGTGCTATTATGAGGAAGCCCGTCGATAGAATTGGTTATGGTGGATATCTATCCTTAGCCTATAAGTTCCCTAAATTTATAGATTATATTGAAAATGTATGTAATGAATTTAGGGGAATCTATAATAACATTAAGGGTATAAAGCCATATTGTGGGTTGAAGGTTGGAATTCTTAACTCTTGGGGGAAAATCAGATCTTGGCAAACCCATATGGTTGCCCATGCCCTATGGTATAAACAGATTTATTCATACCTCGGAATACTTGAATGTTTAAGTGGTGCTAGCGTAGATGTTTCATTTATTAGTTTTAGTGAAGTAAAGGAAAAAGGAATCCCACGGGATATAGATGTATTAATAAATGCTGGAGACCATGATACGGCATTTAGCGGAGGCAAGGAATGGCTTGATAAAAATCTTATAACTACTATTAGGAAATGGATATATAATGGTGGTGGCTTTGTAGGTGTGGGAGAACCATCTGCGAAACATTATCAAGGTAGATATTTTCAATTAGCTGATGCCTTAGGGGTGGATAAGGAACTAGGTTTCTCCTTAAGTACAGATAAATATTTTATAAAACAAGAAGATAAACATTTTATAACCGAAGATGCAATAAATACAATTGATTTTGGAGAAAGTATGAAGAATATTTATTCATTAAGTGATAAAACAGAAATTCTTGAGTATAGCAATGGAGAAATCCACTTATCTGCTAATGAATATGGAAAGGGTAGATGTGTTTATATAGCAGGACTTCCATATAATCAAGATAATACTCGACTACTATTAAGAAGTATGTATTATTGTGCCCACAAGGAAGAGCAATTATATAAATGGTTTGCTGATAATATCTTTGTAGAAGTACATGCATATCCTGAAATCAAGAAATATGCTATAGTAAATAATTCAGATAGTCCTCAAAAATCTGTGATTTATAATGGAGAAGGCAATACTTTCGACGTAAATCTAAAAGCCTGTGAAATTCGATGGGCTGAAATGTAGTGGGTGATTAAATGAAAAAAATTAAAATTTTAAGTGAAGCCATTATTTTTATTCTCTCGGTGTTTTTAGTTATAAAGGGTCAAAGTATAAAGAATTATCTGGGATTATTGATTATGTTAATAGGGCTTTTCGGGATTTTATTTGAATTATATTTATACAATAAAAAGAATAGATGACTAACTGAGTAAATTGCATAATCACTTTTTATAAAAAACATACCATCAAATATGCCTATATATTAAGTAATTAAATCAAGGATGATATTCCCATATTAGGCTCAGCTAAGTAAGGGTTATGCAATTTCCTCAAATATAAAATAATCCCCCTAAAACAAATTGAACTGATGTTTAGGGGTTAGGTGAATTTAAGTAATGTTTGAATTTTCTAGAAATTCTATATATGCTAATATATGTTTATTAAATTTTGAAGTATGGTTTGATAAAGACATTAATATTTGTTCGATCAATGCATTTGGAGAGACATCACAGGATGTAATTAATAGATGATTTGGGGTTATTTTTAAGGCTTCGCAGATTTTCATAACTGTTTCCAATGATGGAGTGGTATTGCCCCTTTCAATATTTCCTATATATTGTACTGAAAGACCAGTTAGTCCTGCAAGCTTTTCTTGGGTTAATTCCTCTTCAAGCCTATATTTTTTGATGCTTTTCCCAAGTATTTTCAAATTGATAATTTTATCTTCCAAGGTATCACCTCCTATAACTATAGAATATGTTTAATTGATATATTTAATAAGCAACTATAAAGAGTAATTACTCTTTATAGTTGCTTGATTTTATGCTATAATTACAAAAAATGCTGTGATAAAACAAATTTTGCATTAGTTTATCATGAAAAAATGTTTTAAATTGTGATGTTTAATCTAAAAAAACAATACAGAGGCTTCAGTCAAAGCTTTAATTCATATATATGAAAAATCCCCAGAAGCATGGGATATATGGGATATTCTGATATATGCAAATTAAGATTTACTTGGAACTCTCTATAAAATAAAGTTTTTTAAAATTTTTTTTTGTTAAAGAAAAAAATATTATAGCCGATATATTCAAATGGTTATGCTGATATGGGGGGCTTATATATGGGTATAGATTTAACAAGTGCTTTGAAAAGTCAGATATAAAAAATATGTGAATATTAAGTATAGATATTCCAGTTAAACAGTTAATTTATACACATCAAAAATCCCTAGAAACATCGGATATTTTGATATGTATAAATTAAGTTTAACTTTGGGAAATCTATATTATTAATCAAGGGGGCTAAGAAATGAAGTTGAAAACACGTTTAATATTTGTAAATTTAGGAGTAATGGTTATCCTATCAGCATTTGTTATGGGTTATTTAATGATTGATGCATATATAAATGTAAAGGAAGAACGTGTAGAAAAAATTCAGATGCAAACAGATAATATTTCCAATGAGATGGAAGCGATTTTAAATGAAGCTTCAGATGATGCACAGACTTTGGCCAGTACATTGATTCGGATAAAGAAAAGTGGAGAACCAAGTAGAGATATGGTTAATGCATTACTAAAGGATGTGTTGGAAAATAACAAAGACTGTACATCGGTATGGGCAGTTTGGGAGCCAAATGCCTTTGATGAGAAGGACATAGAGAATATCAATGCTAGGGGAGCAAATGGTACAGGCCGATATGTGCCATTATGGGAGAGAAATGGAGAAAATCTTGCCTTTAGAAGCTGTGTAAATGTTGATGGTGAATACTACGATGTACCGAAAAAAACGAGAAAGAGATATATAACAGATCCCACTATATATCAAGTCAATGGAAAGAATAATATAGTAATATCTTTTTCTGAACCAATCATAGTGGATGGAAAGTTTCTAGGGGTTGCTGGATTAGACATATCACTGGAAATGCTTGTTCAAATAAATTCGCAAGTAAAATTATTTGAAAAGGGATTTGGTAGATTAGTGAATGACAAAGGATTGGTATTAGCACATCCCGAACAAAATAGAGTAGACAAAATTGGAGGGGAGTTTGAAGGGGATAAAGGAAAAGAATACTTAGACAAAATACATAATGGAGAAAAGTTCATGAATACCTCATGGTCAACTAGTATGGAACAATATGTATATAAATACTATACTCCCATTAATTTTCAAGGAAGTGATCTTAAATGGTCATATACAACTATTGTTCCTAAGAAAGAGCTAATGAAAGATATTAATCACATGATTAGACTTATGATCACTATAACAGTTATTGGAATAGTTATAGTAGGAAGTATTCTTCATTATAATAGTAGGTATGTAGTTGATTCCATAGCTGTGCTTTCAGATACCATCGTAAGGTTATCAAGGTATAATCTGACTTTTGATGAAAATAATAAGCTATTACAATTCTTAAAAAGAAAAGATGAAATTGGCGAAATGTCAAATTCAGTGGCAACAATGCAGAATAATTTTATTGGGTTGATTAAGCAAGTACAGGATGTATCAAGTCATGTTTCTACATCTTCAGAAGAGTTAAGTGAAACCGCACAGCAATTAGCAAATAGTTCGGAGGAAGTATCAAAAACCATTGATGAGTTAGCAAAGGGCGCAATGGATCAAGCTCAGGATACGGAAACAGGGGCGTCTAAAATCAATGATCTTGGGGATTTGATTAATCAAAATCAAACCTATATGGATAATGTAAACAGCTCATCGAATAATGTGTATAGATTGACAAATGAAGGATTAGAAGTTATTCAGGATTTAACATATAAAACTAGGGAAAGTGGAGAAGCAACCAGTCAGATCTCTGAAATTATAGAGGAAACAAATGAGAGTTCTGACAAAATAGGAAAAGCTAGTGGGGTTATAGCATCTATTGCAGAGCAGACAAATTTATTGGCATTAAATGCTGCCATTGAAGCAGCAAGAGCAGGTGAAGCCGGTAAAGGGTTTGCAGTGGTAGCAGAGGAAATAAGAAAGCTAGCAGAACAAGCTACTTATTCAACTAAAGAAATAGATAGGGTAGTAAATGAATTACTTAAAAATTCTTCAAGAGCAGTTGAGAAGATGGAAGAAGTTAGGGTAATAGTTGATAAACAAATTGAGAGTGTTAAAGAAACTGAAGGAAAGTATAAGGAAATATCAGTGGCAGTTGGGTTATCCGAAGGTGCCATTGAAAAAATGAGTGACTCTGTAGAGGAAATGGAAAACACAAAATCTAATATTCTTGATATCATACAATCACTTTCTGCAATAGCTGAGGAAAATGCCGCTGGTACAGAAGAAGCATCGGCATCCACACAGCAGCAATCGGCTTCTATCCAAGAAATGGCCGATGCCAGTGGGAATCTTTCAAAATTAGCCATGGAATTACAGCAAACTATATCTAAATTCCAAATATAAAATTAACAATACTAACAAAACAGTATGGAGATTTACATAATGATTTTAATGAGGGATAAGGGGGCAGGTAGCTGCCCTTTTTTCTTTGGGGAATTAAGCTGATGGAAATCATCATAGTTTTAATAATCTCCTCGACCCATATTATCTACTTCAATGTCTACATTAACAACTATTTCAGAATCACAAACTACTTCGTTCCAATCAATACCTTTATGTCTTCCGTATTTGCTTGCAGCGACTTTACCTAATTCAAGACAATCTATTTTATAATCTTTTTGCATTTTATGTATAAAATCAGCACTCATTTTTTCCACCCTTTCTTTCATTCTATTCTCAAAAATTTTCATAGTTTCTGGATTAGAATTTATATCAGGTAGCAACTCATTTTCGATTATATCTCCCTTTAAAGATAAATTTATATAAAAGCTATATCTATCATCCTTTTTTTCACAGCGAACCTTCCTCGATGTTTGTGCATTATAACCTATGGATTTCTTTGAGTCCTCTCTCAGTACCAGTATACCCCTTACATCGTTTTCTCTTAATAGATTCATGACCCTTGTCTCGTCTATATCTATCCTTTGAGTCATTTTATCTTTTTTGAATAATGCCATTCCCGTAATTTTTAGTTTATTATCTTTTATTTCAATATAGGGTAATACGACGTTTCTTCCCTCTGCCCCAACTCGTACAAAAACATCTATAAGGTTATAGTTATCAGAAAAAAAATTATTCACCTTAGAATTTTCGATCATACCTTCAATGTAATCTGCAGAATTAGCATATGATGGTATCTTAAAATTAAGAATATCTTCGACCCTTCCCTTGCATACAGCCAAAACAACGGTATCGTTAATTGAGGCATCTTTAAAGTCAATATCGATCAAATTTTTTATACCAAACTTTGAATATTCCTCACTAAAAATATATGCCTTTTCAACTCCTGTAAGCATTTTTTTATCTAAATATAGCTGTAATTCCTCAATGACATGGGAAAGTGAATTATCTACTACTGTATAGGTTTTACTACAGACTTTTTCTTCTTCATAGTAATCGTAAAAGGACATGGAAACACTAAATTTTTTATCACAAGGAGATAGATCAATGCCAAAGCCAGAAGGAATATTAAGGCTTTCAACGGGTAAATACACTACTTCGCTACGGAAATATATGTAGAGTAGTATGAAAAAAATGAATATAAAGATTCTTTGTTTTTTGATAATTAGATTGTAGAAGGATTTAGTTTTATGGAATTTTTTATGCATAGGCACCTCCAAAATTGGTAAGCTCAATGCTTAGGTTTAAATGATATCAGTAAAGCTATTAATGTAAAAAATATTAAATTAAAAGAAGTAAAGGTTGGAGATGTAAAAGACAGTATTTTTTCTTTTAATGAATCATCGGAAAGTATTAAAGCAAAATAAACCATTAAAGGATAGATATATATACATATTTTTTTTATATCAATTTCAATAAGTTTATTTATACCTAAGGTAGAGGCAAAATAATAATTTGAAATAGTCCTAATTATTATTAATATCCAGATAAAGGTGAATATATATCGAAAATTATTAATTATAGGTATTTGAATACTTTCAAAAACAAATATATAAGACCAGTAGCTTTTAGGAATGATATCTATACCTAAATAAACTATGGTACTAAATACAGCCCATACCCATATCAATCCAGATACGCCCAAGGACTTTAAAGTTTTTTTCTTTATATACCCAGGGTCTTTTACATATGGATAAAGCAAAAAAATGGCTTCCCAGCCAGTATAAAAATATGCAGTTTCTTTATTTGCTTTGAAAATGCTCGATAAACCCGAACCAAATACAGGTTGTATATTTGATATATCACCAGATTTAAAAATAACTATAGAGAATAAAATTATCACATAACCGAAATTAATTAATTGATTTGTTTTACCTAGAACCCTTAACCCATTACAAGATGTATAGGCAGCTAATGAAATTGCTATTATAACCACCTTTAAAGGAGATAAAAAAGGAACAATATAAGTTCGTGTAAGATTAACAAAATCTGATGTAACTGTTAAGGTAACAAGTATAAACTGTGAAATAAATATGAAATTTAATATGCTTCCCAAAAATTTACCAAAATATTTTTTGCTTAAAACCAATATGTCATCATTGGGATGCTTATTTATGATAAAGCTGGCTATGAGAATAACATAAAGGGGATATATTAATCCAATTATAGCTGAAATCCATGCGTCTTGGGCGGCAATTTTTACTAGGGCATTAGCAAATCTTAAAAAAGCCGGGCCAACTGAGAACCCTATCAATAAAGAGCCTAGCTGACTTGAAGTTATAAGTTTTTTCTGTTTATTCATTATCTTTCCTCCAAAGGTGCTTCCTGAAATCCTTCTGTCGTATAGGATTATTATTTGGGATGGATTCAGGTCTAGTATTCATCTCCCATAATGGGGCCCTAATAAATATATCCTTTAAATCATTACTTTCAATAGATACATAAGGAATTCCAAAACTTTCTAAAGAGAATAGATGAACTATCAAAAAGAATATGCCACATGTTATGCCTAAAAATCCCATAGCATTTGTAAGAATAAGCATGGGGAATCTAATAAATCGTATACTAAGAGACATTTCATAATTAGGAATTAAAAAAGTAGCTACGACGGTTATTCCGATTATAAGTAGGGTGGTAGGACTTGCTATATTTGAGTCAACTGCAGCATTTCCTATAATGATTCCTCCTACTATACTTAAGGTTGATGCTATTCTTGGTGGAAGTCTTAGTCCTCCTTCTCTTAAAAATTCTACTACTATTTCCATTGCTAATATTTCAAGAAAGGGGGTCAACGCTATGCCTTCCCTTGATTGTACAATTGGATTAATAAATTTTACAGGTATCAACTCGATATTGTATTGTAGCAGAGCTAAATAGGTAGATGGTAATGTTATGATTATGAAAACTGCAAATATTCGTAGAAGTCTTGTAAAGGATGAGACTATTGTTCGCTGATTATAATCTTCAACAGCTTGAAAAAATTCTATAAATATGGCTGGAGTAGTAAGCACATAGGGAGTCCCATTTAATATAATGGCTATTCGTCCTTCAAGTATATTCGCTTTTATTATATCTGGTCTTTCAGTACCGTATACCTGTGGGAATACGGAATAGGCACTTTTTTCTATATATTGCTCAAGGATACCAGTATCATTTACTGCATCCACATTTATACTGTTTATTCTATCACGAACTTTTTTTAAAACATCCTCATTCACTATATCTTCAATGTATATTAATGCTAATTCAGTTTGGGAACGTGTACCAACTTGCAAATCTTCTATTGTTAAGTGCTTGTCTTTAATTTTTCGTCTTAGAATACTGATATTAGTTTCTATATTTTCTACAAAGCCTTCTCTAGGACCTCTAACCGATGATTCAGTTGGAGGATCAGTTATAGATCGAAAATCCCCACCTAATGTATCTATTATAATGAACTCACTTATGCCATCAATTAATATAACCGTTCTTCCAGATTTAATATTATCTATAGCAGAACCAATATTTTTTTCTGTTTGTGTATTTGATGATGGTATGTATCTTTTACATATATACTCCGCAGTATTTTTATGGGGAAATACTTCTTCTTCTATTTGAAACATTAGTGGTTTCAAAATACTTTTATCAATGGCATCCTTATTTACTAATCCATTTACATATATTAAGGCAGCGTCAAGGATTTTCTTATTTCCAATAAAAAAATGTTTGACAATCACAGGACTATTAGGACCTATCTCATTGATAATTAAATCTATATTTTCATTTAGTTGCATTGTTATTTACCACCCTATTACATAATAGTATAAACTTACATATTAAAGATTTTAGCCTAAAATCCTTGTTTTATACCTTCCTATTGATACTGATTATAAAATAAAAGAAATTTATAATATAAAATCCAAGATTTATATGGGCAGTGGCAATTGAATCTTAATTTATGCATAGGAAAATATTAAAATAATATTGACAATGACAGTAGTAACTACTATAATAATCACTAATATTAGTAGTTGGTTTGGTAGTTACTAAATTCGCGAATGATATTTAAGAACATTAAGGAGGCTCAATAAAGGTGAAAAATTTAAAAGTACAATATAGCTTTAAACATGGAGTGATAGATGGGTTACCAATTGTCATTGGTTTTCTCCCCATAGGGATGGCATTTGGAATATTATCAAAAACCACGGGGATTACAATGCTGGATAGTATATTATTTTCGGTACTTGTATTTGCAGGGGCAAGTCAATTTATAGCCTTAAACCTATTAATGGTAGGTGCCGGAATAGGAGAAATAATCTTAACCACCTCCCTAGTAAATTTCAGACATTTTTTAATGGGGGCATCCCTTGCAACAAGAATGACAGAAGATATGAAGAGGTGGAGTCCCTTCATCGCATTTGGGATAACCGATGAGGTTTTTTCTATAGCATCATTTAAGGATGGAACATTAACCAAAGAATATATGATTTCCCTTGAACTTATGGGATATTCTGCTTGGGTCTTTAGTACAGCATTAGGATATTTTGTTGGGGGAATACTACCAATTGCTGTTAAAAGTAGTATGGGAATAGCTTTATACGCAATGTTTGGGGCGATTTTGATACCAGAAATAAAAAAATCAAATAAAGCCGCAATACTAGCAGGTTTATCGGGAGTTATAAATACTATATGCAAGTATTTCTTTGCTCTGCCTCAAGGCTGGAGCATAGTTATATCCATTATAATAGCATCATTTTTAGGGTTGTATCTATTTAAGGAAGGGGAAATGGAAGAATATGAATAATCAAATATTATTAATTATAGGAATGATGTTGGCAACCTATATACCAAGATTACTTCCTTTTATCATGGTATCCGGAAAAAAATTACCCAAAAGATTGGAAATGCTGTTAAAGTATATACCCTATACGGCTTTAGGGGCATTGATAATACCGGGTGTTTTTTCTGCTATACCCCACATGCCATTGGTTTCATTATCAGCCATAGTTTTTTCCTTTGTGTATGCTTGGTATAAGGGTGGTATAATAATACCTGTATTAGGGTCAATACTAGTTGCCTTTGGTATGATTCTAATGAAAAATGGATATATTTTTTGATTTTAACTATAAAAGGAGACAAAATAGATAGTTGGAGGTAAGATCATATGAATGGTGAATCATTGATTATTGAAGATATGAAAAAATTAGGACTAAGCGAATATGAGGTAAAGGCATATTTAAAGCTTTTAGAAGAGTATCCTGTAAATGGTTATGTTTTAAGTAAAAATTCAGGGATTCCACGATCGAGAATATATGAGGTGCTAGATAGCTTGAAAAAAAAGCAAATAGTATTTGAACAAATTGAAAAAAATACTACTTTATATCATCCTCTAGAACCTAAGCTATTGATAAGTAAGCTTAAAAACAATTTTGATGATATATTGAATAATGTTGATGAATACACTAAGAGGGTTTATTCAAAGCAGGAAAATGATAACGAGTTGATTGTTATCAAAGGTAGAAATAATATTATTGACTTTATAAATGCTTTAATCAGTGAGGCCCAAAAAAGAATAGCAGTATCAATATGGGAAGAGGAAACAAATGATATTTCAAAAGCTTTAAATGAGGCAATAAATAGAGGAGTATTGTTAAGGGGAATATACTTTGGAAAAAACAATCCATATGAAGAAATAATTACCCATAGAAGGATAGAACGGTATTTATCAGAGAAAAGTGAAAGATATATGCTAATTATAATTGATGGTATCCATGTTGTTTCTGGAATTATATCAAGGGGGGAAGACAGTCAAGTGACATGGACTAGGGATGCTGGTTTTGTGGAGATAAGCGAGGATTATATTGCCCATGATTTGATGGTAAATCTTTATTCAAATAAATTAGAAGTAGATGAAAGAAAAGAGTTTGAGTGCTATTTAGATAATATCAGAAAGGAATATTTTGGATTTACAGAAGAAGAATTTAAGAAGTTTGATATAATCACAAATTAAGAGTAAAATAGAGCATAAGTATTGCAGGATAATTATTAAATTTTCAAATTGTTTTATATTCATACTTGAGGAAAATTCCATAACTCTTGATCGGCTAAGCCTAATAGGAGGAATCTCTATAGTAGATGGTTTCTATAGAAAGTAATTATGCAATTTGCTCACTTAAGAATGATCTAAACTATGAAAGAACAAATTATTATTTCAAATCATAAAATCAATAATTTTGAAATTGGCATAAAATTTGCTTGATTAGTATCTGTTCCTGATTCGTTTTAGTTGTAATTATTGAAGTTGATAAAATAAATATTGTACAAAAAATATAAATTGTCAAACATTAATCTAATTAGTTTAAGTAGTAAGGGACAGAAGGAGGGAAATAGTTTGGATATTAAACAATTAAAGTCAGTAGCTGAGGAAATTGTGGTGGCAACTAGTAAAATTCTCAATGATGTTACGGTAGCAATTGTTGATCAAAATGGAAATTATATGGCCATTGATGAATTTTATATAATTAGAAAAGGTACTGAAGAGTGGAAACCCTATATTGATGAAATTATAAAGAAAAGAAAAGTGACTATCATTGAAAATCCTGGACTTAATCCACTTTGTAAAGGATGTGAAAATGAAGGAAATTGTCCACAAACCTTAGAAATTTCAGTTCCATTTAATTTTGACAATAGATTTTTTGGATATATCAGTGTTATAACATTTTCTAATGAGATGAAGGACTATTACATTAAACGCATAGATCAGACAGTTGAGTATTTGAACAGTATGGTTAAGCTCATGGTTAGTGCTGCAAAGGAACAAGCGACCAGAATTCATGCCGAAAGGATGTTTTCCGAACGAGAGGCTATCATTAATTCTATGAATTACGGTGTTGTTGATTGTGATATTGATGGACGAATTAAGTGTGCTAATCATACTTTTTGCAATTTTATTGGCGCTGATAGACCTATTGAAAACCAGCTTATTACTGAAATTTTAACCTCTACTGCTATTGAAGAAGTTCTAAATAACAAGGGTGAACTAGAGGGGCGTGAGGCACAAGTATTTATTAACAATGAAATGCATAGAATGGTTGTAAGTGCTACGGTGATAAAAAGTGAATCAAATGAGGATATTGGTTTCGTATTTAGCCTTCATAAAGCTGCATATATTAGGAGTTTAGTCTTTGGGAGTAAAGAAGAATGCTCTGAGAATGCCTTAAGCTCTATTATTGGGAAAAGTGCAGCTATGATTGAACTCAGGAAGAGAATAGAAAGCATCGCTAACAGTTGTTCGACTGTGATGATTAATGGGGAGACTGGAACTGGAAAAGAATTGGTTGCCCGAGCTATACACAGTCTAAGTTCAAGAAGGGATAAACCTATTGTAACCATTAATTGTGCCGCCATCCCGGATAACTTGTTAGAAAGTGAACTTTTCGGATATGAGGAGGGTGCATTTACAGGAGGGCGTAAGGGTGGAAAAGCAGGTATTATTGAAGTTGCTGATGGAGGAACTTTATTTTTAGATGAGATTGGCGATATGCCCTTGCACCTTCAAGCTAAACTGCTTCGGGTATTACAAGAAAAAGAAATCTTAAGAATTGGTGGATATGTACCGACTCCAATCGATATACGAGTGATATCAGCAACCCATCAAGATCTGGATGAACTCATAAAACGGCAGCTGTTTAGGATGGATCTATATTATCGTTTAAATATCATACCTATTGAAATTAGTCCACTACGAGAACATATTTCGGATATAGATGATTTAATCGACTATTTTATCATGAAATATAATCACAAGCTTAATAAACAGATTATAGCGTGTTCAAGGGACTATATTGAAGCTATGAAACAATACACATGGCCAGGCAATGTGCGAGAACTTGAGAATGCTATTGAGTATTCAATAAATATTCAAACGGGCAATATTTTAACTACTGATAGTCTTCTACAAAAAATTTCTGATTATGATTTGGAAGAAAGAAGTACAATGAGTTTAAAACAAAGGACCTTAGAATATGAAAGAAAAGTTATACAAAACGTTGTTAAACAGTATAAAAATGAGTCTAATGGTATAGAAAAAGCTGCACATTTATTAGGCATTAGTAGGGCATCATTATATAGGAAACTAAAAGGCTAGCTTCAATAATGTTGAGTAAGTATAATTAACAACATAAACATAAGTAAGATTTATAATAAATTGAATAAATTAATGATCTTAAAAGGGGTTATCTCAAAATAGGGAATGAATTCTGGGGCTGAGATGTCCTTTTTTTTGTTGGTCAAAAATCGAGCAGGAGGGAAATTTATTTAAATTTCCCTCCTGCTCGATTTTGTTAATATTTGGATTGTATTGTAGACTTTTTGACAAATTCATTTTTTTGTAAAACTGTCTTGTTTGTGATATTTCAGTATCAATTTTGAGATTGTAATCAAGGCTTTGATATGACTATGTATTATGGATGCATGATACAAATGTCGCATTTTTGAGTCTGGATCAAGACAGTAAATAATCATAAGGCCATAATATCTTTTGAAAATATAATGCATTCAACAGAATTATAAAGGTGGCACGATATTTGCTATATAACCATGAAGTGATAAAGAGGAGGGAAAAATTCATGACACAAATGATTAAATATTGTAATAAAGATTTTGATAAATCGATTACAGATCGTATTGCAAAAATTAGGGAAGAAGTAATTTCTGCTAAACCGACTTTGTGTAGTGAGAGAGCATTACTTGTTACTGAACTATATAAAGAAACAGAAGATGTACCTAATGTAACAAGAAGAGCAATTGCACTCAAAAAAATTCTTGATAACATGACACAAAATATCTGGGATGGAGAGTTGATTGTAGGAAGTCATGGAAGTAACGGAAGGAGATCAGCACCCGTTTTTCCAGAGTTTGCTACAGAATGGCTAAAGGAAGAGCTAGATGAAATGTTAGAAACAAGGGAACAGGATACCTTCGTAGTTCCTCAAAATGTAAAGGATGATATTAAAAGTATCTTTCCATATTGGAATAATAAAACCATATACAACAGATATCGTGCCATGCTTCCTGAGGAAACTAAGCAGGCTAGAGATTCATATATGTTTACCCGTGATCTTTTTGAACGAAATGGTTATGGTCATACAGCTTATGATGTTGAAAAAATACTAAAGGTTGGAATCATAGGTATTAAGAATGAAGTTGAAGAAAAGCTTAGTGCTGTTGATTTAACCACTAGTGAAGGTATTGAAAAGAAACTCTTTTATGAAGGACTTATCATTTGTCTCGATGCAGTTGTTAATTATGCTAAGCGTTATGGACAAAAGGCCTTAGCCCTTGCCGTTAAAGAGAAGGACACCATAAGAAAAAAAGAACTTGAAAAAATAGCAGATGTTTGTAATTGGGTTCCTGAGAATCCAGCAAGGGACATATGGGAAGCTATTCAAGTTGTAGCTTTTATGCAAATTATCATTCAAACAGAAACAAGCGGTGATTCAGTTTCCCCAGGAAGATTAGATCAATATCTATATCCGTATTATAAAAGTGATATAAAAGAAGGACGCTATACCATAGATGAAATTCAAGAGCTTCTAGATTCTCTATGGATTAAGTTCAATGAAATTGTTAAAGCCCAGGATAGTGAATCTATTCATATTCACCCAGGTTTTCCTATGACTCCAAACCTTACAATTGGAGGGCAAACACCTGACGGAGACGATGCTACAAATGAGCTAAGCTACTTAATGCTTAATAGCCAAAAACATATAAGATTAACAAATCCTCAGTTTACAGTTCGTTTTCATAAGAATACTCCAGAGGATTTCAAAATGAGGGTTGCAGAAATTGTAAAGCTTGGGACTGGGATGCCAGCTATGTTTGGTGATGAAGGATGTATGGGGGCTATGCAAAGATCTTTTCCGGACATGCCTATAGAGCGTATTAGAGACTATAGTATTGTTGGTTGTGTAGAGCTTGCTCCAAAGGGATTCCAAGCTAGAGTTAATGGTGGATTTTTAAATGTGGCTCGTGTTGTAGATCTTGCTTTAAATGATGGTGTAGATAGGTTGACAGGTAAGCAAGTTGGACCTGAAACCGGTAAGCCCGAGAGCTTTAAAGCCTTTGACGATGTGCTTGAGGCTGTTCGTACACAAATGGAGTATTTTGTGAAACACCAAGTGATAAATGCTGCAGTAGTGGATATGGTACAGAGAGAATATATGCCGCATCTATTCCTTTCAAGCTTAATAGAAGGTTGTATAGATAATGGTAAAGACATGACTAGGGGTGGGTCCCTTTGGGGTGCAACACCTATATTACATGTTGGATTAGCAACAGCTGCCAACTCTTTAGTAGCTGTTAAGAAAACTATCTTTGAAGATAACACCCTTAAGATGGAGGAATTAATTGAAGTATTAAATAGTAATTTCTCTGGAGAAAGAGGAGAAGAAGTGTACGAAGTGCTACAGAGTCTTCCTAAATATGGAAATGATAATGATTATGCAGATGATGTCATGAAAACTATGACAAATATGTTCTTTGATGAAATTGAGAAACATAAGGATATTGATGGTAGAGCTTATACTTCTATGATCCTTACCCTTGGGGCAACTGTTCCTCATGGATGGAAAACAGGAGCCACTGCGGATGGAAGAAAATCAGGGACACCGGTTTCGGATTCCATGTCACCATCCAATCTAGGAGAGAGTGAAGGCCCTACGGCTGTACTTCTATCGGCTGGAAAGATAGATCAAAGTCGTGTTCTTGAGGGTAATGTATTAAATCTTAAATTCAATAGGAATGCATTATCAGAAGAACAGTCCCTAAAGAAATTAATGGATTTAGTTAGTACCTATTTCAACACACTAAAAGGACAAGAGGTACAAGTAAATGTTGTAGATGGAAAAGTCTTAAGAGATGCACAAAACAACCCACAAAACTACAGTGACCTTATTATTCGTATCGCAGGCTATAGCGCACGTTTTGTGGAGCTAGCAAAGGAATTACAGGATGACATTATAGCAAGAGAAGAACATGAATTTTTATAAAAATATCAATAAATATGAGCTTGGAATGCAAAAAAATATATATAACATATGCATCGCTACCATGAAGCGTTGAAATTGTTATTAGGAGAAGTTAGCCCATGCAAGAGTCGAATAAGGGATTAATTTATAATATACAACGTTATAGCCTCCATGATGGTCCAGGTATTCGTACAATCGTATTTCTTAAAGGATGTCCTCTTCGTTGTAAATGGTGTTCTAATCCAGAATCCCAGAAGATGGATATAGAAATGATGGGTTCCCAGGAGGTAGGACGTATAGCAACTGTAGATGAGATTTTTGATGTGGTCTCTAGAGATAAAGTGTTTTATGATGAATCCAATGGTGGAATGACATTATCTGGAGGCGAACCACTTATGCAGCCGGATTTTGCAAATGCACTTGTATTGGAGGCAAAGAAAAGAAATATTCATGTTGCAATTGAAACTACAGGATTTCAACAGTGGGAATCCCTTTGGAAGGTAGTTGAAAAAATAGACCTTGTTCTATTTGACATAAAGGTTATGGATTCTAAACGTCATGAAAAGTTTGTTGGAGTACCTAATGAGCTTATTTTGGAAAATGTTAAGAAACTAGCCGGAATGAACAAGGATATAATAGTTCGAATACCCATAATACCAGGTTGTAATGATAGCTGGGACAATCTAGCTAAGACAAGTGAATTCTGTAAAAATATTGGAGTTAAAAATATCGAGCTTCTACCCTATCATAGGTTAGGAGAAGCTAAATATGATAAATTAGGTAGAACCTATGAGCTGAAGGGTTTAAGCACTCCATCAAAGGAAGAACTTAGGGAAATTGCTTCTGAACTTACAGAGGAGTTTAAAGTAAAGTTGTCTGTTATATAGAGTTTATATAATAATTTTAGCAGAAAAATTTTAATTTTTAAAAATAAAGGAGAGATTGTAATGAAGGCAAGAAAAGGAGATTGGGTAGAAATCGAAAATTTGATTCTCCAGCCCGAAGAGAGATCAACCAATTTACCAGAGGATACTAGAAAAGTTCCATTAAATATGTGGGTAAGGGGTTTTTTGCAAACCGATGAAGCCGAAGTTGGAGAAGAAGTTGAAATTATAACATTAACAGAAAGAAAAATTAGTGGGAAATTGGTTGAAATGGCACCAAGACATAATTATGACTATGGAGATACGATCATAGAATTAATTCAAATAGGTGAAGAACTTAAAAGAGAACTTGCAAAAGCTTTAGAAAGAGGTGTTAAGTAATGAAGGATATGTCTTATGAAGGAGTTATGAGTAGAAACAATGAAATAATGAAGGCAGCAGTAGGTATTGACTATGCTAAGTTTGAACAAAGTAAAATAGCCTTCGATTACGAAGGGTTAATGAAAGAAGTTCCTTACTCTTTTAAAGAAATTAGAGAGATTCAAAGAGAAACCAAGGTTGGAGATACACCACTTTTTGAGCTTAAGAATTTAACTACTCTTGTAAGAAGCGTTAGTGAAAAGGGTAAGGGAGCTAGGATTTTTGTTAAGGATGAGGCAGCAAATTGTTCAGGTTCATATAAGGATAGAAGAGCTTCACTTTCGGTTTATCATGCCCAAAAACATGGATATAAAGGAGCTATTTCTGCTACTTCTGGGAACTATGGAGCAGCAGTAGCATCCCAGGCATCACAAAGAGGAATTAAATCCATCGTTGTCCAAGAAGTATTTGATTCAAGAAAAGTAGGACAACCAGAGATATTAGAAAAAGGAAGAAAGTGTGAAGCCTTTAACTCAGAGGTTGTACAGCTTACAACTGGACCCGAATTATTCTATGTATTTCTAAGATTATTAGAGGAAACTGGTTATTTCAATTCATCACTTTATTCACCATATAGTATTGCAGGTGTTGAGACTCTAGGATATGAGATCGCTGAAGAACTTATGGAGAAAGAAGGTAAGTTTCCAGATGCAGTAGTAGTAACTAATGCAGGTGGAGGAAATCTTACAGGAACAGCTAGGGGATTAATCAAAGCAGGAGCTGTAGATACAAAAATAATTGGAGCATCCGTAAATCTTAAAGGACTTCACATGGCTTCTGATACAGATTTCAATAAGAAATCCTTTACAACAGGGCATACAGGTTTTGGTATCCCTTTTGCTACATTGCCTGATAGATCCGATGTTCCAAGAAATGCCGCTAGAACCTTAAGATACATGGATAGATATGTTTCTGTAAATCAAGGGGAAGTATTTTATGTAACACAAGCATTAGCTGTTCTTGAGGGCCTTGAAAGAGGACCAGCAGGAAATACATCTTTAGCAGCTGCTTTAGCTATTGCTAAAGAGATGGATGAGGATCAAATAATTGTTGTTCAAGAAACTGAGTATACAGGTGCTGGTAAACATCCAACTGCACAATTAACATTTGCTAAGGAAAATGGAATTGAAGTAAGAAGAGGAAATCCAAATGAAGAGATACCAGGAAAGAGTATCGTAATTCCTAATAGCTTTGATCAAATTGAAGCAAGAGAAATTAACTTAGATAAGATGAAAAGATCCTTCGTTAAGAATGCAGTGGTAAAGGCAGGGGTTACAATAGATGAATTAACCAAGGAAGATATAGAATTTTTAGCTGAAGATTGCAAGATATCAGTTAGTATGGTAAGTGATATCTTAAAGGAAATGAAATAGAGATATATAATTAATTAACACTTTAGAAAATATGGGGATTTATAAAGATTCCTATGTTTTCAGAGTGTAGAATTTATAGATTAATATGAGCATGAGTAGGAGGACAAAGTAGTGTGTAAAGCAGTCACAGAAAAAACAAACAATATAATTGATAGAGAAAAAAAATATTTATCATATACAACTAGAGTGCCCTACTATCCATTGGTAGTTGATGAAGCAAAGGGTTGTGTCATAAAGGACATAGAAGGAAATGAATTTATAGATTTTCTGTCAAGTGCCGCGGTTATCAATACTGGTCATAATCATCCAAGAATTGTAAAAGCAATTAAGAATCAGATTGATAAATTTATTCATTATACACCGGCTTATATGTATCATAAGCCCCATACAGAATTAGCAGAAAAGCTAGTTAATATTTCACCAGGTAATTTTGAAAAAAGAGTTGCCTTTGGGTTATCTGGGTCTTCCTCGGTGGATGGTGCAATTAAAGCAGCTTGTAGCTTTACTAAAAGGCGTAAAATAGTTTCTTTTCTAAGATCCTATCATGGCACAACCGTTGGAGCTATAAGTGTATCGGGATATAGTACGGATATGAAAAAGAATCTAGGACCTTTAATGTCAGATGTTCATTTTATACCTTATCCAGATTCCTACCGAGGTAATTATAGTAATGGAGATGTGGAGTGCATTTCCGGATATATTGATTATTTTAAAGAATTGCTAGCAACAGTGGTTCCCCCTGAGGAGATTGCTGCTGTTATATATGAGCCGATTCAAGGAGATGCGGGGGTAGTTATACCACCAGTAGGATACTATAAAGAATTAGATAAAATATGTAAGCAGCACGGAATATTACTTATTGCAGACGAAGTTCAGACAGGGTTTGGTAGGACTGGAAGGATGTTTGCATCGGAATATTTTGATATAGAACCAGATATTTTGGTTTTTGGAAAAGCCATGGCTTCGGGAATGCCTCTTAGTGGATTGGTAGCTAGAAAAGAGATATTTGAAAATTGGGGTACACCAGCCCACTTCTTTAATACTGCCGGTAATCCTATTTCATGTGCCGCAGCTATTGAAACAATCAATGTCATCAAAGAAGAAGGATTAGTTGAAAATTCAAATGACCAAGGAAATTATATACAGGACAGATTTAAAGTCTTAATGGATAAATTTGAGTGTATTGGTGATGTCAGAGGAAAAGGATTGCTAATTGGTGTAGATATAGTAAAGGATAGAGCTACAAAGGAAAGAGATATTGAGAAGACGGCTAAAATTTGTTGGAGATGTTGGGAAAAAGGATTGATTCTAGCCTTCTTTAGTGGTTCTGTTCTAAGAATTGCTCCACCTTTAACCTTGAGTAGAAAAGAAGCAGAAGCAGCTATGGATATCATTGAAGCTTCAATAGCTGATGTAGAAGCAGGCAAGGTTTCAGATGAAGTATTGAATGAAATTAAAGGCTGGTAGTATTTTAGTCTTATTGTAACTTGAAAAAATATTAATAAAATATATAATTGTGATAAAATTAGCTGAATTGAAAGATTTTAAATTTAAAATTATTAGTAATGTATAGCAAATATCTATATTTACATAGCTTTCATTTTAAATTTTATTGCTAAAATTATGTCTTTCAATTATAAGCATATATATCTTGAAAGGAGATACTAATATGAATGAACAAAATGGACTTAAAAAAGAACTGAGTTTTTTCACGGTTCTTATGCTAGTAATTGGAATTGTAATAGGGTCTGGAGTATTTTATAAGCCCCATGCATTATATACTGCTACTAACGGGGCACCTGGGCTTGGTATATTAGCATGGATAGTTGGAGGGATTTTAGCCCTATTTGGTGCATTAACAGCTGCAGAATTATCTGCTGCCATTCCTAAGACTGGTGGTATGATTCCATGGATCAGAGAAGGATTTGGGGATGTTCCTGCTTATTTACTTGGTTGGAGCCAGACCGTAGTTACGTGGCCTTCATTTATTGCCGCTTTAGGTGTTATTTTTGGGAAAACAGCTATTATATTGCTAGGGGTCAGTGAAAGCTGGAGCTTACCTATAGCTATTTGTGCCATAGTATTTCTAATTTCTATGAACTGTATTTCTACTAAATTAGGTGGACAAATTGGTTCAGTATCTACTGTAATAAAGTTAATCCCATTAATTTTTATTATCATTATAGGGTTGGTTAAAGGGCCTTCTGTTGGTAATGGAGCGGCTAATCTTTTACCATTCACAGTAGCAGATGGGGATACAAGTATATTTGCAGCTCTTTGTGCAGCTACTTTAGCTACTTTATATGCATACCAAGGATGGATAGATGCTGGAGCCCTTGCTGGTGAAATGAAAAATCCGTCTAGGGATTTACCATTGGCTTTGACTTTAGGACTTAGTATCATTATGACAATTTATATTGCTATAAACATTGCTTATTTATTTGTACTTCCTGCTTCTCATTTTGTACAATCAGAAACTCCTGCAATGGATGTTGCTAAGGTTCTATTTGGAGAAACAGGTGGAACGTTAATTAATGTAGCTATATTGATTTCCGTGTTTGGAGCGCTTAATGCAAACATTATGGCAGGTATACGTGCGCCATATACCCTTGCTATTAAAAATCAACTTCCTTTTTCTAACTGGTTGAAGAAAGTTAATGAAAAAACCCACACTCCAATAAATTGTGGTATTTATATGGCAGTTGTAGCTAGTATCTACGCGTCAACTGGTGGATTTGATTTCCTAACTAATATTACTGTTGTTACAACTTGGATATTCTATATTGTAGTATTTTTAGCTGTAATTAAGCTTAGAATAACTCAGCCAGAATTAAATCGTCCATATAGGGTTCCTCTTTATCCAATTATTCCTATTATAGCTATTGTTGGTGGAGCAGCAGTTGTATTTATGGCCTTAAAAAGTGACTTTTCCAATAATGTAATGGGTATAGTTATTACGTTATTAGGACTTCCAGTTTATTATGTAATTAGAAATAAGTTTGTAGAAGAAGAAGCTCAGTAATTATATAAACAAGTGACATATAAAACTTACTAGCAACTCGTGTTTCCAGTAAAAAAGATAAAAACAGCCTTGAACCATTATAAAAATTAGGTTTTTGGCTGTTTTTTTCTTTATAAAATTATAGCAGATTTTCAACCTCTCAAAGGATAAATGAAAATAATAATCATAATCATTTACAACGGGTTCTTTTCTTGATATACTATATTTATGTTTAAATGGCATAAATTATCGCGGCAAAATTTATGTTATGGAGTTGATTTAAATGGCAAGAATGAGAGGACCAAGATTTAAGAAATGTAGAAGATTAGGACTTAATGTTTGTGGACATCCAAAAGCTATGAAGAGAGAGGGAAATGGACAGTCAAGGACAAATAGAAAACTATCTCCCTATGGGGTTCAGCTTTTAGAAAAGCAAAGATTAAGGGCCTACTACGAAGTGATGGAAAAGCAGTTTAGAAGATATGTTAAGGCAGCAATAAAAGACAAAGAAAAAACAGGGATTTCATTAATCACAAAGCTTGAATGCAGACTTGACAATCTAGTATATAGGCTAAACTTTGCTAGTTCCATCAGACAAGCAAGACAAATGGTAGTACACGGACATATCTTAGTAAATGGTAAAAAGGTTGATATACCATCCTATGCAGTATCTGTAGGAGATATAATTTCTTTAAGGGAAAAATCAAGTAAAAATGAGATGTTTAGAAACAATTTTCTAGATAATATAACATTTACATTGCCGTATTTAAGTAAAAGCGAATCTGATCTTTCGGGGAAATTAGAAAGAATACCGGATCGTGAAGAAATTCCAATTGAAATTAATGACCATTTAGTAGTAGAGTTCTATTCAAAAATTATCTAGAATTTAAAAGTGTATTGCTATTTTGTCTACAAAGGCTATATTTATATGTATAGCCTTTGTAATTACCTAGACGATTAGTTGACTTGGGGTGAAAAAATGCAAGGTTTAAATAAAGATAGCTTCCTTTTTTGGGAAAATAAAATTAGAAATACCGATGGTATTTTATTTGGCAATATAGATAAAAGGAGACTAACAAAGGAATCAGTCATCATATACGTAGGTATACTAGATAGTAAAAAGGGTTTGCTCCGATCGGGCTGGAGTAGTCATGGAGATATAAGTACGGCCCTAGGTTTTTTACAGTATGTATTTTTACCAACATCCTTTTATACCTGGATAGATCGAGAAAGTGAAGGTTTTTATATTCCCTTATCTCCCTTTGATGTACTTAAAAAAGAGGTATTGAAGAATATTAATAAGGAAGATGATATAAATATAAGTAACGATGCCATCAGAATGGAGAGGGCATACAATTATCTAAATAGTATATGGAGATATAAAGACAATTTAAAAGCTGTAAAGCTAAAAAAATTCTGTAGAGATTTTAATTATTTATGGGATAGAGAACCTGAAAAAAGACTATATATTAGGGTGTTTGAAAGATCAGAAGAAATAGTTGACTTTATTTTAGAACAAGGTGAAACTGAATTTGAAGAGGTTATTGAAGAAGAAATTGATATGACAATTGATGAACTGAAGTTCATATGCCAAAATGCATATGATGAACCCCTAATAAACAGGAATTTCATTGAATTACTAAATACTAGGATTCCTATATGGTTTTGACTGAAATCTTCATATAGTACTTGGTATTATTTTCTATTATAGGTGATTTCTCGAAAAGAAATCTAATCAAAAGTGGATACACTCCGTATCCCTTTATCTTATTTGTAGGGGGATTGTATCCACTCATTTTAATTATGATAGGATTTTCAGCTGCTAATGACATACCTTCTTACTATTTTCAATCTCATTATTTAAAGTCAATCACACTTTTAATAATCAATGTCATATCAAATTTAAACTGTTCTTTTGAAGTTTCTACAAGTAACAAGCCCTTACCAGATGAAATAAGTGCCATTGCTATTCCCAATGATTTTTCAGGTGTTACACAATCATTCTTCACGAGAAAATCAGCTAATCTATTGGTAAAACGTACATGCCAATCTTCCTCTGAAGAATAGGTAGCTGCTAAAACATCGTCCAAAACATTAGTGCCATAGGAGTGATTAATAATATCTATCCCTTCACCGATAAAGATTTCAAAGACTTCTTGAAGTGTTTGAAAAGGCCCATGCTGATCCCTACTGAGTTCTTCAAAAATCCTACTATACATATCGGATAAATATGTTTGAATTGCCCAATTATAGCATTTTTCTTTTGAACCAAATTTTTTGTATATGGATTGCCTAGACATACCTGTAGCATTTGCTATATCTTGCATAGTAGTTTTCTTATAACTTAATCGAGTAAATGGCAGAAAAATTTTTCTAGCCATCAGAATATCTTTTTTGTTCATTCTTACAACCCCAAACCTTCTATTATTCAAATGATATGTTCAATTCACCCCTAGTAATTGAATGCAAAATCAACTCAACATCCTTGGACTTCATCGTTTTTGGAACCGCATAAGATTTTTTTGCTTCAATAAGAGCATCCTTAGATATTTTTGTAAAATCCTTTTTATCTAGACCATCCAATTTAGCTGGTATTTCAATTGTTTTATATAATTTATCAATACGCTCAATAAAATTATCGGCCATTTCTTCATTATTCTTAACATTTGATGTACCATTTAATAGAATTTCAAGTTTAGCATATTTACTTAGACATTTCGATTTGTTAAATCTTAAAACCCTCGGTAATAAAATTGCATTCGCTAGACCATGGGGGGTGTTATAGCACGCACTAATCTGATGGGATATAGCATGTACATAACCTAAGCTTGATTTTGTAAATGCATATCCGGCTTGGAAAGAAGCTTGGGCCATCATTTCTCGGGCTTTTAAATCCTCACCATTTGAAACAGCTAAAGGTAGATAGTCGAATATCAACTTAATTGCCATTTCTGCATGTTGATCAGTTTCCTGTGAAGAATTAGCAGAAATATAGGCTTCAATTGCATGGGTTAGGGCATCCATCCCAACAGCCGCTGTCATATGTGAAGGTAATGATTTGATTAATTGTGGGTCAAGGGCGACTGCAATTGGAATTAATTTGGGATCAATAAAGAAATGTTTTTTATGTGTTCTTGCATCTGAAATAACCGCTGCAATTGTTGTTTCCGATCCACTCCCTGAAGTAGTTGGTGCAGCATAAAATGGCAGAGGATGCTCCTTTATCTTTAATATGCCTACTAGCTTTTCTACACTACGTTTATTGGTACTAGCAACTGATATTACTTTTGCAACATCTATTACCGAGCCTCCTCCAATAGCTATTATACTGTCACATTTATTAGAAATACTTAATTCTAGTCCTTCTTTTATTTGATTGAACGTCGGGTTTGGTATTGACCCGTTGTAAATACTCACTTCACAGTTATTCTCATGTAATTTTTCAATTAAAGGCTTTAATTTACCACTCTTTAATAAATATTTTCCCGTCACAAGCAAAGGACGTTTCTTTCCAGACGCAATTAGCATATCGGCTAGTTTTAAAACCGATTCACACCCAGAATATACCAATGGCTTTTGAGGGGGCCAAAGCCTATAAAATACTTTCAATCCATACGTAATTGGTGTCGATAACATTTTTATCTCCTTCCGAATTATTATTTATATAACTATACAAAATTTCTTCCTGTTCTGTTTACATTTTATACTATAATTATATATAATGTCAATTATAAATTTACATTTTAACTGTTTTTGTAAACTTTCACCTTGAATCCTTATACAGAGATTCCAGTCAAAACTTTAATTTATACATCTCAAAACTCCCCAGAAACATGGGAAATTTTGAGATGTATAAATTAAGATTTACCCTAAACTCTCTATAGGGATTTTAGTATAGACTTTAACTTATACTATGAAAACCCTATATAATCAAATTATATATGAATCCTTATTATGAACATATATTTTAATAAGAGTATGTCCTAACTGGCAATGGTTTATAATTAATGTAATAGAAAATACTCCCTTTAAAAAGAAATATAACAATATATATGTAAAAGGAAGGAGCAATTGATATAATAAATTAAGGAAGGAAAAATATAAAACATAGGAACTTAAAAGAAAATTACTTGCAAGCAGGTGATCAAATGAAAAGGACTAAAATAATTGAATATGTGGATTCTCTACTTACAAAAAATAACAATACTATAAGATATGATGGGGAATTTCAAATGATAAGGGATTGTTTTGATCTTTATATAATAAATTCACATTCCTTAAAGGGTATTTTACTTTTATTAGACCACAATAATAGGGTAATAAATGTCAATGAAGGTAATGAAAAAAATGATTTTATTGGGAGAGATTTTAAGAGTCCCTTTAAAGAAGAAATAAAAGTGGATAAAATAATAGGATTTAATCGAGGAAAGCTTGATGTTTATTATCTCAAAACCCACTTAACTATACATAGAAAACTGACATATAGTATATGCTATATAACAGATTATGGTACCGATGGTCATGGGGAAGGATTATTGGAATACATTGCTCTTAGGATTAGTGAGTCCATGAAAATTCTTAGAAAATATAATGAACACAGTATTTTTTTAAATAAATATTTAGATTCCATCGATGAAGGGATATCTACATGTGATATAGATGGACGAATTACATATGTAAATAAAGCTTGTTGTGAAATCCTAGGTATAGAAAAAACTGAGGTGTTTAATGGGAAAAGAAAAATATCACCTGAATATAGCCCAATATTGACAAGAATATTGAAGGATAAAAAGAGTATTATAGATGTTGAATACTTCCCCAAAAGAAATAATAAGACTGTCCATCTAATAAATTCTTCATATCCTGTACTTGATAATGAAAAGGATGAAGTGGTAGGAACCATAGATATATTTAGAGGAATTAAAAGAACAACAAAGCTGGCAAGTACACTTGTAGGACAAAATGTTCCCTATATGTTCGAAAATATAATAGGTGAAAGCAGTATTTTAAAAGAGAAAATTGGACTAGCTAAAAGCTTTGCTTTAAGTGATGCTAATGTATATATACAGGGAGAAAGTGGGACTGGAAAGGAACTATTTGCTCAGTCTATTCATAATTTCAGTAAAAGGAAAAATGAGCCATTTATAGCTATAAATTGTGCGAATTTTCCACTGGAGCTTGTGGATAGTGAATTGTTTGGCTACGAAGAAGGTGCCTTCACAGGGGCCAAGAAGGGCGGTAAAATAGGAAAATTTGAACTTGCCAATGGGGGGACCCTATTCCTTGATGAAATTGGTGAAATGCAGCTTCATATTCAAGCAAAGCTACTGAGGGTCTTAGAGACAAGAGCTTTATTTAGAATCGGTGGGAATAAACCTATTAAAATAGATGTAAAAATAATTGCTGCTACAAATAGAAATCTATATGATATGGTAAAAAAAGGGGAGTTTAGAGAAGACCTATATTATAGATTAAAGGTTCTTTTCCTGGAGATTCCTCCACTGAGAGAAAGAGAAAAGGATGTACAGATTCTGTGGGATTACTTTATAAAAAAGATTGGCAGGGATATGGATAAAGATATTAGAGGCATAGATGCAGGCGGCAAGAGGCTACTTTGTCAATATGATTGGCCAGGAAATATACGGGAGCTTGAAAATATAATATCAAGGGCCTTATTTATAAGTGATAAAAACGTAATTACAAGGGAAGATCTATTTAAAGCAGGAATAAGCCTAGGAGATATATCTGCAACAACAAAAAATAATTTAAAGGAAATTAATAAGGAAATATTAATAAAAACTTTAAAGCAAACCCAAGGGAATAAAAAGAAGACTGCGGAGTTGTTAGGTATATCAAGACCAACGGTATATAGAATGATCAAAAAATACAATGTAAAAACATGATACATGTAACAAAATATTGCTATGACTTAAAACATTGAAAATGTAAGCTTTATATACGTATTGTAAAGGGTTAATGTAAAGTTATGTTACGATACTATCTTCCATTTTTTTGAAGGTAAAATTAAAGTATTGAAAATACTAATTTGTAATACTTAAAAGTTGTTGGCATAGTTTTTGCTTTATTATTTTGAAAGAATGAATATTCACTAAATGAACTGCTTAGTATAAAGCCGACAATATTATTAAAAATATGGGGAGGATAAAATAATGAAGATTAGAAAAGCGGAGCCATTCAAAATTAAAATGGTAGAGCCAATTAGGCTTATTCCTAGGGAAGAAAGGGAAAAAAGATTAATAGAAGCGGGATATAATCCATTTGCACTAAGAGCAGAGGATGTATATATTGATTTATTAACTGATAGTGGTACTGGTGCTATGAGTGATAGACAATGGTCGGCCCTTATGATGGGGGATGAATCCTATGCTGGAAGTAGAAGCTTTTATAAACTAGAGTCTGTGGTTAAAGACATAACTGGTTATAATTACGTTATACCAACCCACCAGGGTAGAGGTGCAGAACAAGTAGTATTCCCTAATCTAATAAAGAAATCTGGGGATTATGTACTAAACAATATGCATTTTGATACTACAAAGGCACATGTAGAGATTGCAGGGGGTAGAGCAATTAATTTAATTGATGACAAGGCATTTAATACTACTGAATACGATGATTTTAAAGGAGATTATGACCTAGAAAAGCTAGAGAATTTTATAAAAGAACATAGGTTAGAAGATATTTCTTGTATAGTAGTAACTGTAACCTGTAATTCTTCTGGTGGTCAGCCTGTTTCAATGGGAAATATAAAGGGTGTAAAGGAAATAGCTGATAAATATGGTTTGAAAGTATTTTTGGATGCGGCAAGATATGCTGAAAATGCTTACTTTATTAAGATGAGAGAAGAAGGATATAAGGATAAGTCTATAGGAGAAATATCTAAGGAAATGTTTAGCTATGCAGACGGAATGATGATGAGTGCTAAAAAAGATGGCTTAGTAAATATGGGTGGTCTTGTAGCCATAAAGGATGACGAAGAGTTATATACAGCTTGTCGTTCTACAACAGTACCCCTTGAAGGATTTCCAACCTATGGAGGACTTTCAGGAAGAGATATGGAAGCTCTGGCAGTAGGTTTGGAAGAGGCTTTAGAATTTGAATATTTAGAGTATAGAATGGATCAGGTAAAGTACCTAGGTGATAGATTAATGGAAGCGGGAGTACCGATACAGTATCCAACGGGAGGTCATGCAGTATTCGTAGATTGTAAAAAAATATGCCCCCATATCCCGTATCATCAATTCCCAGCTCAAGCGGTTTGTAATGCAGTATACCTAGAAGCAGGAGTAAGACCCGTTGAAATTGGTTCATTCCTATTGGGAAGAGATCCAGATACAGGTGAAAATATAGAATCCCCACTTGAGCTTATGAGACTCACAATACCAAGAAGAGTATATACAAACAGACATATGGATGTAGTCGCCGATGCTGTAATAGAAGTATTTAAAAATGCAGATAAACTAGTTGGATTTGAATTTGAATACGAACCAGAGGTTTTAAGACACTTTACTGCTAAATTAAGACCGGTGAAATAATTGAGGGAACTGCTTAATTAAATGAGCAAATTGCATAATTACCTTCTGCAAAAACTATCTACTATATATAGTTAAAAAACCTTAAGAACTATACCATATATATTATGCAATTCTGCCAAGTAAGAGTTATGCAATTTCCTCAAATATATATTTTAAATTTAAGGTGGCAAATAATTTGTCACCTTAAAAATTCGTACATAGATAGATTGTTCTTATATACTTTAGGAACCCTTGTGTTTTTAATAATTGAACAAGAATAAAATTAAAAAATCAAAACTCAAGTAATAAATTCAATATATTCCTCATAATTAATACTAAGTTGATAAGGAGGAATGTATTTTGAGACAAGTGAAGATATTTAGTGGGAGGTCTTTAAGATTTGAAGATGATATTAACCAATGGCTAAAAGAGAATATAAATTACAATGTTGTTGATATAAAAATGTTCAGAACAGAAGCCTTTTTTTATGCCCTAGTAATCTACGAAGTGAAAAACTAAAATATATAGAGCAAATTGCATAATTACTTTCTATAAAGATCATCTACTACATGTAGTTTTGAAATCCTCGAAGCTATACCATATATATTATGCAATTCTGCCAAGTAAGAGTTATGCAATTTCGTCTATAGATTTCCCAAAGTTAAACTTAATTTATACATCTCAAAATATCCGATGTTTCTAGGGATTTTTGATGTGTATAAATTAACTGTTTAACTGGAATATATATAGAGCAAATTGCATAATTACTTTCTATAAAGATCATCTACTACATGTAGTTTTGAAGTCCTCGAAGCTATACCATCAAATATGCTTATATCTTAAGTAATTAAATTAAGGATGATATTCGCATATTAGGTTTAGCCAAGTAAGAGTTATGCAATTTCCTCTATAGATAAGAGTCTAAGAAAATTAAATATAAAGGGGAAAAAGTAAATTGCATTTAAGTTACATAGGTGCAATTTACTTTTTGTATTTTACAAGGAGAGGGGTAAAAGAATATAATATAAATAGTAATACCCAATGTTTACTTCAAGGAGTGAAAAAATGGATGATATATTAAACATTATTAAGGATAGAATATTAACCTATGAACAAAAGGTTATAGAACTTGCCAAGGCTGCTGAGAATAGTCTATGTGTATTACCAATAAGTAAGGAGACCCAAGTATATAGGGATGAGGGCATAATTTGTGACCTTTTTGAAGGTAATGCTCCCTATAGGCCAAGATATATAGTACCTGACTATGATAAATTTATGAAAAATGGCAGTGAATTCTTAGGGCTTAAACCACCAAAGGATATTTTTGAAGCCATAAACAACTTACTAATATTATATAAGCATGTTCCATCAATTACATCCTTTCCCGTTTATATAGGCAATATTGATACTCTATTGGAGCCATTTATAGAAGATGAAAAGGAAGCATATCACGCAATAAAACTATTTTTGACCCATATAGATAGAACTTTGACGGATTCTTTTTGTCATGCTAATATTGGGCCAAGGGCCACAAGGGCTGGAAGATTGATATTAGAAGCAGAGAAAGAACTTAATAATGCAGTTCCTAATCTTACATTAAAATATGATGAAGATACTTCAGAGGATTTTGCCATAATGGCTATAGATACAGCACTTGAGACTGCAAAACCAAGTTTTGCTAATCATGGAATGTTTAAAAGTGAATTTGGGCAAAACTATGGTATTGCTAGCTGCTACAATGGATTGAATATTGGTGGAGGAAGCTATACTCTTGTGAGACTTAACCTAGCTGGACTGGCTAAAAAGGCTAAAGATGAAAAGGATTTCATAAATACTGTCATGCCCCATGCAGTTAAAGCTATGGTTGGCTATATGGATGAAAGAATCAAGTTCTTGGTAGAGGAAAGTAAATTTTTTGAAACAAGCTTCTTAGTGAAAGAGGGATTGATTAGTATAGATAATTTTACTGCTATGTTTGGGATGTTTGGTTTGGCGGAGTGTGTCAATCACTTGATTAGTTCTATAAATAAAGAGGATAGATTTGGTCATAGTCAAGAAGCAGATCAATTAGGAATTAGGATAATAGAGGGATTAAATAGGGAAGTGAATAAGTATATAAATCCATATTGTAGAGCTTCAGGGGGAAAATATTTATTACATGCTCAGGTAGGTATAGATTCCGATATAGGAATTAGCCCTGGATGTAGAATACCTATAGGTGAAGAGCCGGAGCTTTATTTACATCTAATTCATTCATCAAAGTTCCATAGTTTTTTTCCTTCAGGAATAGGAGATATCTTTAGCTTTGATAGCACGGCTAAAAGAAATCCTCAGTATATTTTAGATATAATAAGGGGTGCTTTCAGAGAAAAGGTTAGATATTTTTCACTATATTCCTCTGATAGTGATGTTATAAGAATTACGGGATATCTTGTGAAAAAATCGGAAATGGAAAAATTAGATAAGGGAGATCAGGTACTTCATGATACCGTTACTTTGGGTCTTGGTTCCGTAAAAAATCAGAAGGTACTGGAAAGAAAGGTAAGGGGCGATGATTAAGGGGGTAATCAATAGAATACTCCCCTTTAGTTCAGTAGATGGGCCTGGAAATAGGACTGTAGTTTTCTTACAGGGATGTAATTTTAACTGCTTATATTGCCATAACCCGGAAACTATAAATAAGTGCAAGCATTGTGGACTATGTGTAAAATATTGTTCATATAATGCCCTTACAATGGTTGATGATAAAATTGTATGGAATAGGGAAAAGTGTAGATACTGTGACAAGTGTTTAGAGGCCTGTCAAAATGATAGCTCACCTAGGACTGTTATAATGCATGTGGAGGATGTAGTAAAGGAAATTGTAAGAATCAAGTCTTTTATTTCAGGAATTACAGTTTCTGGTGGAGAAGCTTTACTCCAGCATAGGTTCGTTGCTGCTTTGTTTGAAAGAATAAAAGCACTTGGATTGACTAGCTTCCTTGATACTAATGGGTCAATTCCGTTGCACCATCATTGTGAGCTAGTGAAATACATGGATATGGCTATGGTTGATTTAAAGTCATATAGTTCAAAGGAACATAGGCTTCTTACTGGTAAGGATAATGATATAGTGTTAGAGAATATCAAATTTTTATCTAAGCTTAATAAGCTTTATGAGATAAGAACTGTTATAGTACCAGGGATTTTAGACAATTATTATAATATAGATATGATCAGTAGACTAATCGTAGATTTAGATTGTGAAATTAGATACAAGCTTATAAAATATAGACCAGTAGGGGTAAGAACAGGATTTGTTGATAGTTATGTACCAAGTGATGATATGATGTGGGAGCTAAAAACTTTGGCAATTCAGAACGGTTGCAAAAATGTAATTATAATTTAAGCTTATAGTGATGATTTTAATGTTTAAATATGTTTATAATATAAATATGAAAGATAATTCATTGAATTATGGAGGTAATTTATGAAGGTGAAAATTATTAATAATCCATCTTCCGGGCGGACAACTTTGCAAAAGTACCTTGAAGTGATAGTGGGGAGATTAGTCTTAGAAGGGGTTTTTAAATCCGTAGATAAATTTGATACTAAGGGGAAAAATGATGCTTATAATGAAGTCATGACCATAAAGGAAAATCAATATGATTTGATAATTGCTGTTGGTGGAGATGGAACCCTTAGTGAGGTTGTGAATGGTATTGTGAATGCAGGGCTCAATACCCCGGTTACGGTTTTACCGGCTGGTACTGTCAACGACTTTGCAAACCATTTAAATATACCCTATGAAATTGATAGTATTTGTGACATGTTTAGAAATGGAAAATTTGCTGATATAGACGTTTGTAAATGTAATGATAATTATTTTATAAATGTTGCAGCAGCAGGAATAATGACGGATGTTCCATTAAAGGCAACTGTGGCTTCAAAAACAGTTTTAGGAAAATTTGCTTACTACGCTGAAGGGATTAAGGAAATACCAAAAAAACTTTTGAAATCTATAAAATATAGGTTTGAATTAGAAAATGAAGTTTTCGAAGAAGATGTGCTGCTATTTGCAATACTCAACTCTTCCTCTGCCGGAGGCTTTAAAAAATTTGCTCCCCATGCTGGATTAGATGATGGAAAATTTGATGTCTGTATACTTAAGAAATCGGATATTTTTGATACAGCAGCAATCTTTGTGAAAATATTAAGGGGAGAGCATATAAAAAATGATAGTGTAAGGTACTTTCAAACCGATAATCTTTTTGTTACATGTTTAGAAGAGTGTGATATCCATATAGATATTGATGGAGAAGATGGAGGACCTTTACCAGCTAAATTTGAAATAGTGCCTTTGGCATTGAAATTCTTTATTCCGGATATTAATACTTAGAGAATAGCTAAAATTATTATCCCTATCTAGGATAACTTTAAGCATATATCAAATCATATGAGCAAATTGCATAATTACCTTCTACAAAAACTATCTACCATATGTAGTCTAAAACTCTTCAAAGCCATACCATCAAATATGCTTATATCTTAAGCAATTAAAGCAAGTATGATATTCGCATATCAGGTTCTGCCAAGTAAGAGTTATGCAATTTCCTCATATGTAAAATAGCCGAGATTAAAAATATCCCGGCTATTTTAAACTATCAAATTTTTGAGTTGAGTTGTCTAAAAAAGCTCAATGCATCTTTTATACTGTTTAATTTTCTTCATATACTAGATCATAAGTATTATCTATCATTTGATATATTTGTTCTATGTCCTCATTCACCAAATCATCCATTACATTATCGTATTCAAATTTCGCACATACACCGCAATTAGAACTCAATTTTCTAGGAACAGGCATTAGCTCACAACTTATATTGTTTTTTTTAGAATACCTTTGAAACTTGATAGCTCCTGAATGTGTGAAAAAAAGTGCTATGTATTTTTTCATTTATATCTCACATCCTATTTTTCAGCATGTATTAAATAATCTTCATCCGCATCTTTGATACTCAATTTATAGCCTGCATTTTGTAAAAACCTTGAAACATTATTTTTAGCTGTGTTATCATCAACTAGAATCTCTATATTTTGTGGATTTGATTTTATAGCATTTTTAGTCATAAGAATAGGCTGTGGGCAGGACATACCTCTTACATCTATCTTAGCCAATAGAAACATCTCCTTTCTTTTTAGTGGTACTCATTTCTGAATTAAAATAAGCTACTAATCCCAATATGATTAAACAAATGATAACTGCAGTTTGGCCATTGGGAGTGGGTCCTTTGGGGGATGAAGCCAATTTGAAGTTATGTGCAATAGCAGCTCCAACGAACATGCCTATAACTGCTATGGCAGAATCAGTATTTCCCTCACCAGCAAGAATAAGCTGTCTTAAAGGGCACCCGCCTAGCAATACAGATCCCCAACCACACAAGAGCATTCCTAAAAAGTTCCAAAGTGCATCGGAATGGGCTACAGGCTGTGAAGCAAAACCAAGCTTAAAATAGCCTAAAGCAAAGTTACCAATTAAAGTAAACAACAATATAGATATGAATCCAGAAATCAGATATGTATCTTTAAATAAAATTAAATCCCTTATTCCACCAACCATACACAGTCTAGTTTTCTGAGCAAGTGCCCCTACTATTAGTCCTGCAACTAGGGATAATAATATCGGTGCTGCCATTGAACCGGGACCCTTTTCACTGAAAAAAATGAAAGCCGGTGCCATAAATAATAATATAGCCAATAAAGCATTTACTATTGGAAAGGCAAAGCCTTCGGTTTTTGGTAGCTTATAGCTTCTTTTAAGGTTAAAACCTCTATTTAAGAATACAATGCCTAAACCTATACCTACTGCGAATCCAACTAAGCCAATTATGGCATTTAAGTCACCGCCAGCAATTCTTAGAACCATTCTAAGGGGACAACCTAAAAATACTAGTGCGCCAATCATAACAATTACCCCAAGTGTAAATCGGATGAAAGGAGAAGAACCTCCCTTTGCACTGAATTCTTTGTTACTAAATGCCATTAGAAAAGCACCTATTACCAAACCCATGACTTCAGGTCTAAGGTATTGGACTACTGCGGCCCTATGTAGGCCTAAAGCCCCAGCGATGTCCCTTATAAAGCATGCGATACAGAAACCCATATTTTGTGGATTCCCAAACTTAACTAGTAGCACGGCGATGATTCCTACAATCGCTCCTGTAATAATGATACCTTTTTTTTCTTTCACAAAAAAGCCTCCTTTTTTATATGTTGGAAAATATTAGTACATAACTATTTTATCAATATCTCATTATGAAGTTAAATCAATAATTTCTATAGCATAAGCTTTACCCATAGAAAAAAATTATAAGAAATGGTAATAGGTGTAAAAATCTTATATAATTCAAGTAGAGATAATTAATCTACTTTTTAGGAGGGGTAAAATGGACGGCGTATATTTGGATAATGGAGCTACATCATTTCCCAAGGCACCTGGGGTAGCAGAGAGTATGACAAATTATTTGACTAATATCGGATGTAATATAAATCGGGGAGCATATAATTCATCCTTTATGGCAGAGGATATGGTATATGAAACAAGGGAGCTATTATGTCAATTATTTAATTTTGATAAGCCAGAGAACGTGGTATTTACGAAAAATATTACTGAGGGCTTAAATGTATTAATGAAAGGACTTTGTAAAAAGAATGATCATATTATTGTTTCATCCATGGAGCATAATGCAGTGATGCGACCTATAAACGCTTTAAAGCATATGGGAGTAGAATATACAAAGGTGAAATGTAATGATAAAGGAGAATTAAATACAGCCCATATACTGAACCATATAAAGCATAATACTAAAGCAGTAATTATGACCCATGCATCTAATGTTTGTGGAACAATCTTGGATCTTGAAGAAGTTGGGAATATATGCAGGGATAGAAATATAAACTTCATAATAGATACGGCCCAAACGGCAGGATTTTTAGACATAGACTACAAAGGATTAAAGGCTGATGCCATAGCCTTTACAGGGCATAAGGGGTTGTTAGGGCCCCAGGGAATAGGTGGATTCATAATAAATGATAAACTGGTTAGAGAAATGAGCAGTTTTATTGAAGGTGGCACAGGAAGTTTATCAGAACATGAGATTCAACCGGAATATATGCCCGATAAATTTGAAGCGGGAACAATGAACATACCTGGAATATTTGGGTTAAATGCTGCACTTAAATACATATTGAATAAGGGGACTAATGAAATAAGGAAAAAAGAGTTACTTTTACTGGAAAGCTTCCTAAGTAGGGTTTCAGATATTGAAGAAGCTAGATTAATTGGGAAAAAATCACTAGAGGGCAGAACCGCCCTTGTATCTATCGACTTTCCTAGATATGATAATGCAGAGATTTCATATAAGCTGTACAAAGAATTTGGAATTATGACAAGGTGTGGGCTTCATTGTGCCCCGTCCGCCCATATGACACTTAATACATTTCCAAAGGGGACAGTTAGATTTAGTTTTAGTCACTTTAATACCCTTGAACACATTGATTATGCAGTGAATAGCATAAGCCAATGTGTTAAATAGAAAGACAGACTAACATTATTTTTTCGTGTGGCCTATTTGTTTAATTGAAATATTACCATAAATTACATATTATTAAAGTAAAGGAATAATCAAATTAATGAAGAATCTAAAAATATGGAAGCATATATCATATAATTGGCCGTAAGGAGAGAAGTATTGTGAATAAGAGAATTGTATTTTTGGGTTCATTATTACTTGGCTTGAGCATTATATGTAATTTTTTACTTTTAGATATAGTCACAGCACAACAAGCACAGGTATATGGTTATAAAACTTACTCAAAGAATGTAGTGATTGAAATCGATGGAGAAATATTGAAGCTTGATGTACAACCTATGATAGTCGATGATAGAACATTAGTACCCTTTAGAAAAATTTTAGAAGCCCTGGGAGCAAAGGTAGATTGGTATGGAGAAACTAGAAAAGTCACGGCTATAAAGGACAATTTGGTTATAGAGCTTAGGATCGATAATAAAGTTGCCCTAATAAATAAAGAGGCTACTGAATTAGAGGTTCCAGCAATGATTGTGGAAGGAAGAACCCTTATACCAGCTAGATTTATAGCTGAGGCATTGGGATGTTCTGTAGACTGGAATGGAAATACTAGGACGGTAAGTATTGATACTTTAATTGAAAAAACCAGCAATAAAAAAGAATTTAGTTTCCAAGGAATAGTCATTGGGGATTCAGAGGATAAGGTGATTGAAGCTTTAGGAAGTCCTCCACGGAAAGACTTAAGTAAATATGGTTTTACATGGTATATATACAATGGAGATTATAGTAAATACATTCAAATAGGTATAAAGGATAATAAAGTTGTGGGGATATATACAAATGCACGGAATTGGAAATCAGATAAAAAAATTACTATAGGGTCAACTAAAAAGGAGGTCAATAGCAAGTATAGTAATCCTTTAAGTGGGATTAAGAAAGGAAACACAATATATAACCTAGACACTTCCCAAGGGGATACCTACCTAATCGATGATTACTATATAACTATATTTTATGACAAGTATAATGACAACACTGTAACGGCTGTACTACTTATAGAAAAAGAAACAGAAGAAACATTAAACAGCTTCTTTGGTGAACCTAGTTATGAGTTAAGAAAAAGCTATGAAAGACAAAGCATTGATTTGGCCAATGCCATAAGAGCAAGACATAATAAGCCTGCATATATCTGGGATGAAAATATTTCTAGTGTAGCTAGAAAACATAGTCAAGATATGGGTGATAGGAATTATTTTTCACATCAAAATCCAGATGGGAAATCACCCTTTGATAGAATAGAAAATAACAATTTGAAGTTCATAATGGCAGCTGAGAACATAGCGGCAGGGCAGCCAAGTGCTATAATTGCCCATGAAAACTGGATGAATTCTGAGGGACATAGAAAGAATATTTTAGGAGATTGCAAAAAAATGGGAGTGGGAGTTTATTTAGGAGGGTCATACCATATTTATTATACTCAGAACTTCTACACTCCTAAAAACTAAATGCTAAAATTTTATAGAAAGCAAATTAGGATGGAGGGCAGAGATTGTCGCTTTCCATCCTAATTTTTTTGAATATTTAATTGTTCTTGAATAAAAACATAAGCCCTTAGGAAGAATGATATTGAAAATCATTATCGTTTATAGTATAATTACATTAGACATTGTATACAGTATACGTCAAACCAGAACAAAAACTAATTGAGGGAACCTCATAACTCTTACTTGGCTAAACCTACTATGGGATATCATCCTTGATTTAATTGCTTAAGATATAAGCATATTTGATGGTATAGTTATTGGGATTTTAAAACTACATGTGTAGATGGTTCTTATAAAAAGTAATTATGCAATTTGTTCAATTAACAAATAAGAGTTATTGTGAAGATAGAAATTGCAAATAATAGAAGCAAGATAAGAGTAGCCTATAGTCATGGAAGGATGTGAATAATGTGAAGCAATGGAAAAATTTCAATAAGGGTAGATGGATGAAGGAAGTAGATGTCCGCAATTTTATTCAAGAAAATTATATCCCCTATGAAGGTGATGAAAGCTTTTTAGCCCCTGCAACACATAGAACAGAGGAATTATGGAATAGGGTTCTTATGCTTATGAAAGAAGAAAGAGCTAAGGGGGTTTTAGATGCAGAAACAAAAAAAGTTTCTTCAATCACTTCATATGCTCCGGGATATATAGATAAGGAGCTAGAACAAATAGTTGGTTTGCAGACAGATAAACCCCTTAAGAGAGGAATTGTACCATTTGGAGGACTTAGGGTGGTAAGAAAGGCTCTAAATGCCTATGGATATGAACTAGACGAGCAAACTGAAGAGATATTTTTGAAATATAGGAAAACCCATAATGATGGTGTATTTGATGCATATACGGATGAGATGAAAAGGGCAAGAAGCTATGGCATTATATCAGGACTTCCCGATGCCTATGGACGTGGAAGAATAATAGGAGATTATAGAAGAGTTGCTTTATATGGTGTTGATAAACTAATTGAAGAAAAGAAATTAGAATTAAAGCAGCTAGAGATGGATTATATGGAGTCCAGGGTGGTAAGACTTAGGGAGGAAATAGCTGAACAAATACAAGCTTTACATGAGCTTAAAAAAATGGCTGAAGAATATGGCTTTGATATATCCCATCCTGCTCAAAATGCAAAGGAGGCAGTACAGTGGACATATTTCGCATATCTTGGAGCTATCAAGGAGCAAGATGGAGCGGCAATGTCCTTGGGACGTGTTTCTACCTTTTTTGATATTTATTTTGAAAGGGATATAAAGGATGGATTATTGACAGAAAATGGGGTTCAAGAAATCATAGATCATTTTGTAATGAAGCTTAGAATGGTACGTTTTCTTAGAACAACAGATTATAATGAGTTGTTTTCTGGTGATCCAACTTGGGTAACAGAAGTCATTGGGGGTATGGGTGTAGATGGAAGAACATTAGTGACCAAAACAAGCTATAGAATTCTTCACACCCTATACACTCTTGGACCTGCTCCGGAACCTAATTTAACTATTTTGTGGTCAGTAAATCTTCCGGAAGACTTCAAAAGATATTGTTCAAAGGTTTCTATAGATACAAGCTCTATTCAATATGAAAACGATGATTTAATGAGGGAATGGTTTGGTGACGATTATGGAATAGCTTGTTGTGTGTCAGCTATGAAAATAGGTAAGCAAATGCAGTTTTTTGGTGCGAGAGCTAATTTAGCTAAGGCACTTCTATATGCAATAAATGGTGGTAAAGATGAAAAAACTGGGGAGCAGGTTGGTCCCGAATTTGCTCCTATTAATTCACAGTATTTAGAATATGATGAGGTCATAAGAAAATTTGATCAGGTAATGGATTGGCTAGCTCAACTTTATATAAATACTTTAAATATCATCCATTTTATGCATGATAAGTACAACTATGAAAAACTTCAGATGGCATTACACGACAAGGATGTTTTAAGGACCTCAGCTTGTGGAGTGGCAGGGCTTTCTGTAGTTGCTGATTCACTATCAGCAATTAAGTATTCAAAGGTAAAAGTAATTAGAAATGAAGACGGTTTAGCTGTGGACTATGAGGTTGAAGGGAACTACCCCGCATTTGGTAATAATGATGATAAGGTTGATGATATAGCTGTGGATATAGTAAAAATATTTATGAATAAGCTCCGTAAACATAAGACCTACAGAAGCTCAATACCTACACTGTCCATTTTAACCATAACTTCTAATGTAGTTTATGGTAAAAAGACTGGAAGTACACCGGATGGTAGAAAGGGAGGAGAGCCATTTGCACCGGGAGCAAATCCAATGCATGGTAGGGACGAGAAAGGTGCAGTAGCTTCTATGGCATCTGTGGCTAAAATACCCTATGAACATTCTGAGGATGGGATATCCTATACCTTCTCAATAGTACCAAAGGCTTTGGGTACAAATGAAGAAGAAAGAGCAATGAACCTTGTGGGCATATTAGACGGTTATTTTCATAATTTAGGCCATCATATAAATGTTAATGTATTAAACAAAGAAACCTTAATGGATGCCATGGAACATCCAGAAAAGTATCCTCAACTCACTATTCGTGTTTCAGGTTATGCAGTAAACTTTATTAAATTAACCAGAGAACAGCAATTAGACGTAATCAAAAGAACCTTCCATGAAAGATTCTAACTATAAAGAAGGTGTTACCTATGAACATTACTGGAAGAATACATTCCGTAGAAACCTGTGGCACCCTAGATGGGCCTGGGCTTAGATATGTAGTGTTTTTTCAAGGATGTTCTTTGAGATGTCAGTATTGTCACAATCCGGATACGTGGAAAATCGATGAAGGGAAGGAAGTAACTATAGATAATCTTATTGAGGATATACTTAAATATAGGGCATTTATGAAGTTCTCAAATGGGGGTGTTACTGCAAGTGGTGGAGAACCATTGTTACAACATGAATTTCTAAAAGAATTATTCAAAAGATGTAAACAGGAGAATATTCATACTGCAGTAGATACTTCCGGGTGTATTAAGTTAGATGCTGTAAAAGAGGCAGTAGAATATGCTGATCTAGTATTATTGGATATAAAGTCCTATAATACTAATAAGTTTAAAACAATAACTGGAGCATCAATTACTCCTATCCTTGAGTTCATTAATTATCTGGAAAGTATAAAAAAACCGACTTGGATAAGGCATGTATTAGTTCCTGGGTTAACCGATGACTTATATGAGATAGATGAATTAGCGAAATTCCTAGCTACTTTAAAGTGTGTAGAAAAAATTGAAGTTCTTCCATTTCATAAGATGGGAGAATATAAGTGGGAACAATTAGGCTATGGATATAAGTTGAGGGACACAAAGCCACCAACTAAGGAAATACTTAAAAAAGTAAAAGAAGTATTTGCAAAATATAAACTGAATATTTCCTAGATATCTGAGACTATAGATTAATCTATAGTCTTAGTCTTTATCTATGATTTTTATTAAGCCAAGGCTTATCCTATTATTTATAGAGTAAAAAATACTATCTTAAGAATATGAAATAAAAAAATAAAATTGTAGCATCTTGTCCGAATTAGTATATAATATATATGTTAAAACCATACAGGGATTTTAGTATAGACTTTAACTTATACAAGTCCAAAATGCCTAAAATCATCGCATATTTGTCCATGTATAAATTAAAGTTTTGACTGGGATATCTATATTCATAGGAGATTCAAGACTTTATTCCGTCTTTTTGTTTCTAAGATATTCATCAAATTTTGATGTGCCGTCCAGATATGCCTTGGAAATCAAAACTAATAGCATACCTGCAAACTTCCTATGAATAATGTGGGTTAAAAAATATAGAAAGGATGATCTTATGAAAAAAAATCCAGTAGTTAAGATAGAAATGGAAAATGGAGAACAAATCAAGGTAGAATTATATGCCGATAAAGCACCAAATACAGTTAATAATTTCATCTCACTTGTTAGAAAGGGTTTTTATGATGGATTGATATTCCATAGGGTTATTAGAGGATTTATGATACAAGGTGGATGCCCAGAGGGATCAGGTATGGGAGGACCCGGCTATTCAATTAAAGGAGAGTTTTCAATGAATAGCTTTAATAATGATGTAAAGCATACCAAGGGTGTTATTTCTATGGCGAGAGCATCAAATCCCAATTCAGCTGGTTCACAATTCTTTATAATGCACAAGGATTCGCCACATCTAGATAGACAGTACGCAGCATTTGGAAAGGTTATTGAAGGTTTTGAGGAAGTTGAAAGAATAGCAAATACTGCAACAAATCATATGGACAGACCATTAGAGGATGAAAGAATAAAAGAAGTTACAGTTGAGTTGTTCGGTGAGGAATATGAAGAACCTGAAAAAATATAAAAAATAGAAGCAGCCTGACATCTTGTTGACTTTGTCAACAATCTACCTTGTGGAGGTAGATTTTTTTTGCATAAAAATAAAAAAATATAAATATATACTTGCATAATTATAAAATAGTATGTATAATATTACAAGAAAGATAAATATTTTAAAAATGAGGAGGAAGAATAAATATGTTCAGTAAAAAAGGAAAAGGAATTATAGCTATTTTACTTATACTTTCGTTAATGGTTGCATTTTCAGGATGTACAAAGGAGTCAAAATTAGATCAAATTAAGAAAAAGGGTAAAATTGTATTAGGTACTGCTGCGGATTATCCACCCTATGAATTCCATAAAGAGATTAATGGTCAAGATACAATTGTAGGGTTTGACATTGAGATTGCTAAAGCAATAGCTGAAGACCTTGGTGTTGAATTAGAAATAAAGGATATGAAATTCGATGGACTATTAGCTGCTTTAGTGGCGGATAAAATTGATTTTATAGTTGCGGGAATGGTACCTACAGAGGATAGAGAAAAAAGTGTTGATTTTACAAACCAATATTATAAGGCTGATCAAAGTATTCTAATAAAGGCTGAAGACGCAGATAAGTTTAAAACAAAAGAGGATTTTAAAGGAGCTGTAGTGGGGGCTCAGAAAACAACAATACAAGAGGATATTGCAAAGTCTATAGAAGGTGCTGAAGTAAAAGGTCTTAGTAAAATAACTGATTTAGTGTTAGAACTGTCAAATGATAAAGTGGATGCTGTAGTACTTGTTAATCCTGTGGCAAAAGCTTATGCTAAAAGTAATCCACAGCTTTATGTACCGGAAATCTCCTTTGGAACAGAAGATGGGGTTGCAGCAGCAGTAAACGAAGGAAATAAGGAATTAGTTGATGCAATCAATAAAACCCTAGATAAATTAATAAGTGAAGGCAAAATTGAGCAATTCATTTCTGATGCATGTGGATTAGCTTATACAGAGTAAGAGAAGATTGTGCTATAAAAGGGCTCGGAGAAACGAGCCTTTTTATATATGTAGAAGATATAATAAACAAATATTAAATAGGTATAAGAAAAGATGCATGATATTATAACGGGTGATTATAGTAAAGATATTTCATGTAAATTAAAAAGTTTTATTTTGCAATAAGTATAGGGTTTTCATAGTATAAGTTAAAGTCTATACTAAAATCCCTGTATGAAAAGCATAGGGATATATTTATTAGGAGGTGCAATAGTGGATTTAGTATTTTTAGCAAAGTATTATAAGTTTTTTATAAGGGGTACAGGAATAACTTTATTAATCTCCTTTTTTGGGGTTATATTGGGGGTTGCTATCGGAGTTCTTTTAGCATTAATGAAGATGTCTAAAAAGTCTGTTTTAAGAATGATTGCAGCAACTTATATTGAAATTGTTAGGGGAACCCCTTTGCTGGTGCAGCTATTTATTATTTATATAGGCTTGCCAAAGGTAACTGGAATACCTTTGTCGGATTTAGCCATAGGAATAATAGCAGTATCATTCAATAGTGCGGCCTATGTTGCAGAAATTATAAGAGCTGGTATTCAATCAATTGATAAAGGTCAAATGGAGGCAGCAAGATCCCTAGGTATGCCCCATGGTATGGCAATGAGATTAATTATTATACCCCAGGCTTTTAAAAATATATTGCCTGCCTTGGGAAATGAATTTATAGTTCTTGTTAAGGAATCGGCAATTGTTTCTGTTATTGGGATACATGATTTAATGTATAATGCGGATACCGTAAGAGGGATATCCTTTAAGCCTTTTACACCTTTATTTATAGCAGCAATTATTTATTTTATTATTACATTTACTTTATCAAAGTTAGTAGGGAAGCTAGAGGGGAGGTTGCGTGCTGGTGATTCAAATAACTGATTTGAATAAAAAATTTGGAGAACTACATGTTTTAAAGGGAATCGATGAACATATAAAAAAGGGAGAAGTTGTCGTAATAATTGGACCAAGTGGCTCTGGTAAAAGTACGCTATTGAGATGTTTAAATCTTTTGGAATCTCCTACGAGTGGTGAAATTGTATTTGAGGGGATTTCAATAACTGAGAAAAAAAATGATATAAATAAGCTACGGGAAAAGATGGGAATGGTGTTTCAACAGTTCAATTTATTCCCACATAAAACTGTTTTAGAGAATGTAACATTGGCCCCGATAAATGTTAAAAATATAAAAAAAGAAGAAGCACAAAGTATTGCATTTAATTTACTTAAGAGAATTGGTCTAGAGGATAAAGCAGATGCTTACCCAAGTCAGCTTTCTGGAGGTCAAAAACAAAGGATTGCCATCGCTAGAGCCTTGGCTATGGCACCCGATGTAATGCTCTTTGATGAACCTACCTCGGCTCTTGATCCAGAAATGGTTGGAGAAGTTTTAGATGTTATGAAGGAGCTAGCAGGTGATGGAATGACCATGGCAGTGGTGACCCATGAGATGGGTTTTGCAAAAGAAGTGGCAAGCAGAGTTCTTTTTATGGATGAGGGAAAGGTGGTCGAGCAAGGCTCACCAAATGAAATCTTCGACAATCCCAAACACTCTAGAACTAAGGATTTTTTAGCTAAGGTATTGTAAAAACAACAAAAAGCCAGGAATATCCTGGCTTTAGGCTGCCTAAAAACCCGAATTTCTTCGTTGTTGCTTCAACCAAGAACCCTTACGTATGTCTGTATACGCTACGGCCTCTCGGTTTCAGCACGCCTCGAACTTCGAATTGTTAGGCAGCCTGCCATCTTGTTGATTTTTATAGTGTATTACTAGATCCTAATACATTTTTAATTTTATGCTTAACCATTTTTTGAATAGCGTCTCTACCTTTGCCTAAGTATTTTCTTGGATCAAATACTTCAGGGTTTTCAACTATCTCTTTTCTTATGGCAGCTGTCATAGCTAATCTAAGGTCAGTATCTATATTTATTTTGCATACTCCAAGTTTTGCTGCTCTTCTAAGCATATCCTCAGGGACACCCTTAGCACCTGGTATATTTCCACCATACTTGTTACAAGCTTCAACAAACTCTGGAATAACTGTTGATGCACCGTGTAGCACCAAAGGATAACCGGAAAGCTTGTGGGTTATTGTTTCAAGTCTTTCAAAGTCAAGCTTAGGTTCTCCCTTAAACTTATATGCACCATGACTTGTACCGATAGCAATTGCCAATGAGTCAACACCAGTTCTCTCCACAAATTCAACTGCTTGATCAGGGTCTGTAAAAGAAGCATCCTTTGCAGCTACATTAACATCGTCTTCTATACCAGCAAGTTTACCAAGCTCAGCTTCCACAACAACTCCTTTTTGATGAGCATATTCAACTACCCTTTTAGTCAATTCAATATTCTCTTCAAAGGGATGCTTGGATCCGTCAATCATAACAGAAGTGAATCCATCATCAATACATTGCTTACAAATCTCAAAATCTGCACCATGATCTAGATGAAGAACTACATCTAAATCTGTGTCTAGAATAGCTGCTTCCACTAATTTTCTTAGATATGCGGGTTTAGCATATTTTCTAGCCCCAGCAGAAACCTGTAAAATCAAAGGTGATTTTTCTTCCTTAGCCGCATCAACAATACCCTGAATAATTTCCATATTGTTAACATTAAAAGCACCGATTGCATATTTACCTTCATATGCTTTTTTAAACATTTCCTTAGAAGTAATTAATGCCATAACAATAGCCTCCTATATAAAATAGTATCCCAGATTAATATAGAAAATATATGTAAGTTATTTTAAGCAGTAAGTTATCTATTTATAATTTGGGACCATAATAAATGGTTTTCTTTTCACGAGTATTATATAATAATAAAGATAAAAATACTACCCCATATAATGGTATTTGAAAAAAGAATAAAAAATATTTAATCCCATATTATTCATAGGAAGTTTGAAAATATGCAGGTAGTTTTGAATTTTATATAAATAATCTAGATTAGTGTATAATAATATTTGATGGTATAGGCTTTGGGATTTTAAGACTACATGGGGTAGATGGCTTTTATAGAAAGTAATTATGGGATTTGCTCAATTAACATAGTGGAGGTAATTTATGAAGAAAATGAGACTTGATAGAGTCCTTGGGAATATGGGATACGGCAGCAGAAAGGACTTGAAAAAACTAATTAAATATGGAGCTGTTCAAGTGGATGGTGAGGTTGTAAAAAAAAGTTCTATTAGTATCGATCCCTACAATAGCATTATAGAAATCCATGGGGAAAGGGTTGAGTATAAAGAATATATATACATAATGATGAATAAACCCCAAGAGGTGATATCGGCTACATATGATAATAGACATAAAACTGTGATGGATCTATTAGATGATAGTTATTTGCATTTTCAACCCTTCCCCATGGGAAGACTTGATATTGATACGGAAGGTTTACTCATCATAACAAATGATGGTAAATTATCCCATGAGATACTCTCACCTAAAAAGCATATTCCAAAAACCTATTATGCCCATGTAAAGGGAAATGTTAATGAAGAGGATAAAGAAGCCTTTGAAAAGGGTGTGACCTTAGAGGATGGATATAACACTTTACCATCCCAGTTAATTATCAAAGAAAGTGGAGAGGTATCAAAGGTAGAACTCACAATATACGAGGGGAAATTCCATCAGGTGAAAAGAATGTTTCAGGCACGTAATAAAGAAGTGATATACTTGAAGAGAATAGCTATGGGAGAATTAGGATTAGATACTAGACTTGATTTAGGAGATTATAGGGAATTAACCGATGAGGAACTAAGTATCTTAAAACCGAAGTAAAAAACTATATAGGGTTTTCATAGTATAAGTTAAAGTCTATACTAAAATCCCTATAGGAAATAAATTGGCTGCTAAACAAAGAGAAATTCATTAAAATTGAAATGATTTTGCTCTTGCTTTGCAGCCTGTTATACAGAGTTTCTATTAAATTAAGTTTAACTGGAATATCTATAGTTTAATTATTTATGCTGACGCCGGTAATAATAGATATCATTTCATCAATAGAGCTGTTAGATTTTATAGTAAATGTCCCATAACGCAGCTTTGGACTGAGTTCTAACTCTTCTACTCTATTAAGAAATTCACTGTCGGTTTCAACTAGACCCTGTTCCTTTAGTATTTTAGCAATACCTGCACCTATGGTACCCTTAGGTATTTCAACCTTTATGTCCTTTATATCTTCTATATTCTTTGTATCCTTTGGCTCGTTATCAACTACTTCAACATTAATATTAGAATCAACTGGAGTTTCAGAAGAAGTGTCATTGTTACTTACTTCCTGTGAAACATTATCACTAGTTGAGGTATCATTATTGTTGCTATCTACTAAGTTTGTGCTATTGTCCTGTGGATTTTCTGCAATGATTTTTTGTGATGGTTCATCCATATTTTTCAAAAGAGGTATACTCATTGCCCCAGAAAGCTTCCATACAATAACAAGAGCCATGATTAGTACAATAAATAAGCTGAGTAAAGTGTCACTGAAGTCGTAAAAGAAATCCTTAAGCTTTTCTAACACTGAAAATCCTCCTCAAGTTTCATAGTTTAATAACTAAAGCATACCACAAAAACGAGTGAATTTTCAATAGACCAAATTATTTAATTTTCTTATTAAAATTTATTGAAGGTATAAATAGATTTTAATAGAATATTTATGAGTAGAGCAAATTGCATAATTAATTTCTATAAAAATCATCTACTATATATAGTTTTAAAATCTCTGAAGCTATACCATCAAATATGCTTATATCTTAAGCAATTAAATCAAGGATGATATTCGCATATGCAATTCTGCCAAGTCAGAGTTATGCAATTTCCTCAGTAGATATAAAAGCCTAAACAAAAGGTTTTATTATATACATGTTGTTGTAATATTAGGAGGATTAGAGATGGAGGATTTCAGACTGCTAAAGAATACCGATATGAATATAGTTATGAATTATCTGGAAAACAGACATGTTGAAAGTACATTTATCATAGATAGTATTGAAAAATATGGTTTGGAAAATAATATGCTTTCAAAAAAAAATGGAGATTATTATGGTTATTTTAATGATAATTTAGCGGGAATATTTTCATTTAACAATATGGGGAGTTTTACCTGCTACTATGATGATGATAGAGTGTTGAATAAGGTCGCCTTACTTAAAGCAGTTAAGAAATATAAGCCTAAATTCATAATTGGAATGGAAAGTATAATAACACCCCTATGGGAAAGGCTTGAAAGAACTTTTAAGTGGTATGAATATGATAAATGTCATTATATGTTATTAAATACTAATAAGTTTAATAGTTTTTGCTGCGATAAAGAAATAATTAATGCTAAAAACTATGATTTTTCAAAATCCATTGATTTTCTTATTGAAGTTGAAAAGGCATTTAATAGAAAGCCTAAAACTATAAATGAATTAAAAAACTCTGTATATGAAAGAACAGGTGAGGAAGAATATTTATATCTTTTGGATAAAGGAGAAATAGTATCCCAAGCTGTGGTTAAAACAACGACCTCAAGGATTAATCAAATTGAAGGGGTATACACCTTACCAAGGTGTAGGGGAAATGGATATGCAAAGGCGGTAGTTTCAAAATTATGCATAAATATTATGGATAGAGGGAAAACCCCGGGATTAATAGTTTCTAAATCCAATGATTCCGCAAAACAAGCCTATAGGGATATTGGTTTTGAGTACTATGATGATTATGTGATGTCTGAAATACGAATCGGCTAAGGGATATGAAAAAAATAAGCAAGTCAGGTTACGAAGTAATTTTGATTATTTTCTATGCACTCAGTCACGGGCATACCCATTGTATGTAAGTGATTGAGTAACAAAGAAAAGAACCAAAGGAGCGAATAAGATGACTAGTTTATTTTTTGAATGTGCCAATATATATACTAGAAAGCGGTGAACTGTTTGAAGGAAATAATCATAGGCGAAAATGAAAAAGGGCAAAGACTTGATAGATTCCTCTTGAAATATTTGAATAATTCTTCAAGAGCAAACATTTATAAATTGCTAAGAAAAAAAGTTGTAAAGGTAAATAGTAAAAGAGAAAAGGAAAATTATTTTTTACAAAAAGATGATAAAATACAGATTTATTTATCCGATGAAGCTTTTAATAAACTGGTTAAAGAAGAAAGCAATGAGATGGTTAAAGATTTCAACCTAGATATCGTATATGAAGATAATGATATACTTATTGTTAATAAACCCAAGGGACTTTTAACCCATCCAGATAAAAAGGAATATAAAAAAACATTAGCAACGAGGGTGCAATCCTACCTTAAGCATCTTCAAACCCATACATTTAAACCAGCTTCCGTTAATAGATTGGATCAGAATACCAGTGGGCTAGTTATTTTTTGTAAAACCTATGAATCCCTAAAGAAATATAACGAGATGATGAGAGATAGAGATATAAAGAAATATTATCTTTGTATAGTTCATGGAAAGGTAAGCAAAGAAGGAGAAATAAAGGGCTATCTTTCAAAAAATACCAAAAAAAATGTTGTTGAGATAGCAAAAAATAATTATAATAATAAGGGTCAGTTTATTCATACAAAATATAGGTCCTTAGAGTGTTATGGTGAATTTACTCTTCTAGAGGTAGAAATACTTACTGGAAGAACACATCAAATTAGAGCATCCTTAAGCAAGATAAACCACCCAATTATTGGTGATACCAAGTATGGGGGGAAGAAGATGAAAAATATAACTACTCAAGTGTTACATGCCTATAAATTAGTTATAGATGATAAAGAATTTATTAAGCAGAGTAAAGAGATAGAACGCATTATTAAAATACTATCTATAGAGAGTTCCAAGTAAATTTTAATTTATACATATCAAAATATCCGATGTTTCTTGGGAATTTTGATGTATATAAATTAAAGTTTTGACTGTAATCTCTATAGGGATTTTAGTATAGACTTTAACTTATACTATGAAAACCCTATATAATTAATTACTGTAAAACTTTATTTTATTTTAAAATAAAGTTTTTTGAAGGGAATGACTTAAGTTTGATTAAATCATATAATGTGATAGTTAAATTGATTGATAGATATGATTATGGAGGAGCTTTAGAAATACTTAATGAAAAGGGAATGATAGATACTGATTCTGCACTGATAATAAAATCATGTAAATATGCAGTAAACTTTGACTTCAAAACCGCCCATGGTATTCTAAGGGGTCTATCAGAAGAAAAAAAGAATGAAAAGGATATAATCAAATTAACTAAAAATCTTCAGCAATTAATAGATGGTGATCCCACTGCAATTTTTTCTGAGCTTATAGAAAATATTGAATTTCAGCTGGTTAATGAAGAATACATTGATTTTTTAGGGCGGGTATATAGATTTAAGGAAGCGATTTTTAAATATATTTTTGTTAAGAATCATTTGAACAAAAATAAGTTCTCATTTTTGATTGATGCAATGTCAAAACAAAGAATACTTAAGATACTTAGGAAAAAATACAAGATATTTAATACGAACCTCATATATGGAATTAGCACTTATATAGATAAATATTTAAGTCGCAAAAAAAATTATGTTAATATAGTGAGACTCTTAAATTCTGAGAAAATGATAAGCCTTATAGCACTAAGAAATAATTCTATTGTTGGACATGGATTTAGAGGTGTAAGTAGTGAGGATATTAAAAAAGCCTATGGAAATCCATATAATGTTGTAGATGATTTTAAGTATTGCTTAAATCTTTTAGATATCAATGTGTCAAAAAACAAGTATATTTGTATAAATGATCTTATAAAACGAGAATTATCCTGCATAAGCTATGATGGGGATAAGTCAGAATGTATCAATAAAGTAATATAAATTTTATTATTATGCATTTATATGATAATATATATTTATTGTGATTGATTTGAAAGGAAGATGCGGTTGTGAAGAAAGAAATATTTGAGTGGGTTAAAACAATAGTTATTTCGGTTATAATTGCCCTTATGATTACAATGTTTATACGACCTACATTAGTAAAAGGACATTCAATGTATCCTACATTAGAGCCAAATAATTATTTGATTATAAATAAAATACCCTATATGATCCATGAACCAGAAAGAGGAGATATAGTTGTTTTTAAATCATCCTTAAAAACCTTAAATGGAAAAGAAAAGGATTTAATAAAAAGAGTCATAGCTGTTGAAGGCGATGAATTAGTTGTAAATGACGGTAAAACTTATTTGAATGGTGAAGAAATTAAAGAAAATTATATTAATGAAAATTATACGGGTGGAGAAGTCGATATAAAAGTTCCTAAGGGACAAGTATTTGTTATGGGTGATAACAGAGGAAATAGCTTGGATAGTAGAGACGAAAGAGTAGGTACAGTAGATGTCCATACTATTAGAGGAAAAGTTTTAGTTAGGTTATTTCCCTTTAATAAGATTGGAGCAGTTGAATAGATTATACATTTGACCAGAGATTTTTCTCTGGTTTTTTGTTTAATTTACATAATAAATGCATATCCTATAACTGATAATTAAACAATTTAAATTATCTATGATAAGGAGGAGCGAAATGAAGGTCAGAAATTTGATGACTAAAGATGTTAGAACAGCTGATATTAATACTTCTTTAACTGAGGTAGCTAAGAGTATGAAAAGTTTAGATGTGGGATCAATTCCTGTATGTGATAATGATAACAATATAGTAGGAATAGTTACAGATAGAGACATAGTTCTAAGGTTTGTTGCTGCAGGGAGTAGTGAAAATTCTAAGGCCCAGGATATCATGTCTACCCATATTGTATCAGTTTCACCGGAAACAGATGTCCATGAAGCTGCAAATATAATGGCAAAAAATCAGATTAGAAGACTTCCCGTTGTTGAAAACGGAAAATTAGAAGGCATAGTGGCTATTGGAGATTTTGCAACTCAAAATATCCATGTAAATGAAGCTGGAGAAGCCCTAAGTGATATATCAAAGCCTAGTACCCCCATACATTAATATCAATATGTATTAACCATGACATAGTATGACACAAAATAAGCAGAAAAATTTTGAATAAAACTAAAAGTTCCTGGGAAACAGGAACTTTTAGTTTTTAATCTCAAAAAAATGGTATATATTATATATAAGTATTAAGTTTAGATAGTGCAGGTTAAGCTTGAGATTGAAATTTGGGGCCAATTCTTTTATGCTTTCATATTTTTACTTGATTGAGCAAATTGCATAATTACCTTTTGTTAAAATCATCTATTATGTATAGTTTTAGAATATCCAAAGCCATACATCATTTATTATGCAACCAAGTCAAGTTACAATTATGCAATTTCCTCAATTCTTAATTAAAAGCTTTACCTTTAAGTAAATTTTTAGGGGGAATGAAATATGACTATTAAAGATAAAATCGAAATTACTTTAAAGGGAGGGACAACCTTAGAGTTTGAAAAAGGAATTAGTTTAGAAGAGATAAAAGATAAGGTTCAAGAAGAATATGATACCTCAATAGTGGCCGCGAAGGTCAATAATAATCTAAGGGAATTAAAATATTCCTTGAACGAGGATGCTGAAATAGAGTTTGTTGATTTATCCACCTCTATTGGACATAGGATATACCAAAGAAGTTTATCCTTTGTGTTTATTAGAGCTGCAATGGAATTACTTACAGGATGTAAAGTCAGTGTAGAGCATTCATTAAGTAAAGGACTTTATTGTGAGATAGATTACAAGGAGCTTATTAATGAAGATCATGTAAAGGCTATTGAAAATAGAATGAGGGAAATTATTAGACAAGATGAGCCCTTTATTAAGAAATCTATACCTAAGGAAAAAGCTAAAGAGATATTTAAACAATTTGGAATGGATGCCAAGGAAAAATTACTTAAGTATAGAGAAAAGGATTCTATAAATATATACAGCTGTGGATGGCTTCGAAACTATTTTTATGGATACATGGTTCCTAGTACTGGATATCTTAAGGAGTTCAGCCTTAAGTTTTATATGCCTGGTTTAATAATTCAGTTTCCCACAAAGGAACAGCCTGATAGTATACCGGAATTTGTGGAACAACCTAAGCTGGCAGCGGTCTTCCATGAATCTGAAAAGTGGGGAAATATTTTAAATGTTGGTTATGTAGCTAATCTTAATGAAACAATAGATGAGGATAAAATACCTGAACTTATAAGGGTTGCAGAAGCTTTGCATGAGAAAAAAATTGCCCAAATTGCCGATAAAATAACTAAAAAGAATAAAAGATTGGTATTGATTGCTGGGCCCTCTTCATCGGGAAAAACTACCTTCGCTCAAAGATTATTAATACAGCTTAAGGTTAATGGTCTTAATCCAATCACATTATCAACAGATGATTATTTTGTGGATAGGGAATTAACTCCAAGGGATGAAGAAGGAAATTATGATTTTGAATCATTAGATGCCGTAGATGTAGAATTGTTTAACGATGATCTAACTAAGCTAATACAAGGACATGAGATCCAAATTCCTACTTTTAACTTTCTTACTGGAAGAAGGGAATATAAAGGCAAGAAATTAAAAATACATAAGGATCAGCCTATTATAATCGAAGGTATCCACGGATTAAATGAAAAATTAACACAAGATATACCCCATGATAAGAAATTTAAAATATACATAAGTGCATTAACTCAATTAAATATAGATAATCACAATAGAATACCAACAACGGATTCAAGATTAATAAGGAGAATTGTTAGGGACAGTAAGTATAGAGGACATTCTGCATTAACTACACTTAGAATATGGAAGTCAGTTAGAAGAGGCGAAGAGAGAAATATCTTTCCCTTTCAAGAAGAAGCCGATATTATGTTTAATTCTGCACTTGTATATGAATTAGCTGTACTTAAGAAATATGCTGAACCATTGCTGCGTGAAATTGATGATAAAGAATCTGAATATGCTGAAGCCAAAAGACTGTTAAAATTCTTAAGCTACTTTAAATCAATTGATGATGATAAATATATTTTACAAACTTCAATAATAAAAGAATTCACTGGGGGAAGCTGTTTTGTAGAATAAAATTATTATAGTCACAAACCATTAAGAAATTTTAAGTTGACTGATATGTTAGGTTAATTTAAAGTAAAAGTTGCAAGGATATAATGTCCGTATTTAAAATCCTATAATATGATTAGGAGATGAAAAAAATGCAGCTTTTATTAAATAAGTTAATAGAGAAGAATAGAGCTTGGACAAATTATGGAAAAGTAGCAGATTATATACCAGAGCTTGGAAAGATGGACCCACAAAAACTAGGAATTGTAGTTGTTGATACAGGGGGAAAGATCTATAGAGCCGGTGACTATGAAACAAGATTTACTATTCAAAGTATGTCTAAGCCTATAGTTTTGTTACTAGCACTAATGGATAATGGTGAAGAAGTATTTAAAAAAGTTGGTAAAGAACCCACTGGAGATGCCTTTAATTCTATAATAAGATTAGAGAGCCTTAATCCATCAAAACCACTAAATCCAATGATAAATGCTGGTGCTATAGCCGTGACTTCATTGATAAAGGGAAATACTACGGAAGAAAAATTCAACAGAATCTTAGCGTTATTTAGAAAAATATCTAAAAACCCTAAGCTTGATATCAATATGGAAGTTTACTTAAGTGAGAAAAAAACTGGAGATAGGAACCGCTCAATAGCCTATTTTCTGAGGGATTTAGGTATATTGAATGGAGATGTGGAAAGCATACTGGATTTATACTTTAAGCAATGCTCAATTGAGGTATCTTGTGAAGATATAGCAAATATGGGTATGCTTTTAGCTAATCAAGGAATTGATAGGGAAAGTGGAATTGTGGTAGCTTCTGAGTATATAACTCAAATTGTTAAGACTTTTATGGTTACATGTGGTATGTATGATGCGTCGGGGGAATTTGCTATAAATGTCGGAATCCCTTCAAAGAGTGGAGTCAGTGGAGGGATAATGTGTTCAGTTCCTAACAAGATGGGCATAGGGGTTATAGGTCCTGCCTTGGATCATAAAGGCAATAGTACGGCTGGGGTCAAGGTTTTAGAGGATTTATCAAAGAAATTGAAGTTAAGTATATTTTAGAAAGATTATTTATGAATATATATAAAGAATAGTATATAGGATTTAGGGTTGTCCGAGGAGGCAATCCTTTTTTATTTTAACTATTATATAGAAGGGGGTATGAATATTCCATTTAGAACTTTAGTTTATGCATATCAAAGACTCCTAGAGATGATAAATATTTGGATATGTATAAATTAAGATTTACCTTAAACTCTCTATAATAGATTAAAATGTAAAAAAACATTGATGTATTTTGCAGGATAATCTCTACTTATGTCGAATATACAAGCAATGGCTAAATAGATTTTAATATGTTTGTTTCTAGACAAATACTAATGCTATTTAAACTGGGGTGTTGCTATGATTTTAGAAAAAGGAAAAGAATTATATGAGGTTAAGAGTGATTATATATTTATTATCTTAACGCTTATTGTAGCATCATTAATATTTGTTTTTTCCATTGTCTGTGAGTATGAGATATATACTGTATTTAGCATGGTTAATTTTTTAACTTGGCATACTATTTTAGAATTTATAAGTGTAGTTTTTACATTTATTATTTTTAATAACTGTTATTATTCATATAAGCATACAGGGAGATTGAGGTTGTTAGTGATTTCATCAACTTGCTTTATAGTAGGCTGCATAGACTTTCTTCATGCATTATCCTATGAAGGAATGCCAGTTACATTTGCACCGAGTTCTATTGAGATGACAGTTACATATTGGATTATAGCAAGGTTAGTAATGTCTATAGGAATACTTATAGCTTCTATTATTCCCTTCTCAAAAAATACTAAAGCTGACGAAAAGCTAACTACATTTATGAGCATACTAATGGTATTAGCTTTGTTCTATATAGTTACTTATAAATCCCATACACTTCCTCCATTATTTATTGAAGGACAGGGATTGACAAGGTTAAAAGTATATTTTGAGTATATAATAATGTTTTTACAAATAATTGCAATAGCTAACTTTATCAAAAGCTATAAAACAAGTTCTAATAAATATCTTATAATATTATCTTCAGGGCTCATATTAATGACATTTAGCGAAGCTCTTTTTACTCTTTATAAAAGTTCATATGATACCTTTAATTTTTTAGGGCATATTTATAAGATTGCAGGATTCTATTTAATGTATCGTTCAATTTATAAATATAATATTGATCTGCCGTATAGAAAACTTAAACAAGCCCAGGAAAGAATTAGTGTATATGCAGATAATCTAGAAACAATTGTTTCTATTAGGACAAAGGAATTTAAAGAAGCAAATGATAAGCTTGTCAAAGAATTGGACTATGCTAAGGCTATACAGCAATCCCTATTGCCTCCTGATGTAATAAATTTTAATAATGTAGTATTTTACTCAAATTATTTACCATGTGAGAAGTTAAGTGGAGATTTTTATGATATATACGAGATAGATAAAAATAATATCGGAATGTACATACTTGATGTTGCTGGGCATGGGGTACCGGCATCATTGCTAACTATGTTTAGTATTAATAGCATCAAGTCAAATGAGCGATTGATAAAAAGATATAGGGGACTAAAACCCCATAAGAATCTTGAAAATTTTTATCGGGAATTTAATAAGCTCAGCTTTCCGGAGGAGATGCATATAGTAACTTTTTTTGCTACATATAATAGATTTAATAAGGTTCTTACCTATTGTACAGCAGGAATGAATTGCTATCCCATTTTAGTTAGAAAAACAGGTGAATATGAATTTTTAGACAAAAGTAAAGGATTTCCCATTTGTCAATTTAGTGAGTTCTACACACCGAAGTATGAAAGTTCAAAAATCCAATTAAATAAGGGGGATAGGGTTATATTCTATACCGATGGCTTAACGGATATACATAAGAATTCAACCGTTGACCATGGAGATCTGTTAAAAACCCTATTAGAAAATCATGATAATGATATAAAGAAATTAAATAGTGAATTATTAAAAAATATCAAAAATTCAAGAAAAGATTTTGATGATGATATCACATTCTTTATTATGGAAGTATTATAACTGTAATAACAAATATTGACTAACCTATGTAAAAATATTATAATATATATAAAATTTCATAATTGTTAAACACTTTCTTTAAGTATTTACAATTAGGTTATCTATTAAAAAAAGGAGTTTGATTATGAAAGATATTTTGGTATTAAGAGAATTAGAACAGATAAAAGCAATTGCCCATCCCTATAGACTAGAGATAATTGAATCATTTGAGGAATCTGCTGCAACGGCGAAGCAGATTGCTGATAAGATGAATGAGCCCCATGCTAAAGTCAATTACCATATAAAGACTTTACTTAAAGTTGGTATATTGGATTTGGTTGAAGAAAAAGTTAAGCTTGGTATAGTAGAAAAATATTATATGCCTGCTGCAAAAAATCTTGTTATTGATAGAAATATTTTAAATACAAGCGAAAAAAGTGTACTTGAATCACTAGCCCAGGCATCAATATCCCTATTTGAAAGTATTTCCAAGGATTTCTATAAAGCCGTTGAGTATACAAATGAAAAAGAGCATCCCAAAAAGTTTCTATATTATTATGATTACTATTTAACTTTAGATGAGATAAACGACTTGCAAAAAAATCTAGAGTCTGTACTTATGGAATTTTTAAAAGGGAAAAAGGATAAAAATAGACCAGATACAAAAAGATATGCTATATCCTCATTAATGATTCCTAAGGTAAAAGATAAAAAGTAATTCATTTCATTTCAAAACACTTCATTTTTTTCTGCATTTATATTTACATGGATACGTATGCCTTTACATATAAAAAAAATTACACATATAATTTTTTTATTCTAATATTGTCAGATATTATCAGAACATCATGAATGGAGTTGCAATATGGGGAAGGGGGGAGATATAGACAATAAGTAGCAGTACATAATCTAAAGTTTTTGATTATTATTTAAAATTGAGGGGGATTAAAAGTGTTTAAAAAATCATTAGTGCTTTTACTTGTATTTTGTTTAATGTTCACATTAGCTTTATCAGGATGTTCCAAAAAGGTTGATGATGCTGGGGCGAATTCTAAAGAGCCCGAGGTTGCAAATCAAATAAGCGAAGCCGGACAACAGGATACTCAAAATGTACAAAAGCAGGAGAGCGATAGTACAGTTCCTAATCCTGCTAAAACAAGGGATTCAAGTGATGTGCTTGTAGTAGGTAACAATGATGGATTCAATGGTCAATTTATCGATGCCTATTATACATCAAATGCCGATAAAAATATTTCAGAATTATGTTTTAGCCCATTGTTAAGATACAATAACAAGGGTGAAATCGAAAATGTTGTTGCAAAAAGCTATGAGGTTTCAGAGGACAAAAAGACATTTACATTTCATTTAAGAGATGATATACAGTTCTCTGATGGAACTCCACTTACAGCTAAGGATGTTGCATTTTCCTTTAATTTATTAGGGGATCCAAGCTATGATGGTCGTCATGTTACTACAGTACAAGATATGGTTGGATTTGATGAGTACAATAAGGACGAAGAAGGTAAAATCAAATCTATTGAAGGTATAAAGGTTATAGACGAACATACGATTTCTTTTACATTTAAAGAAGCATTGAGAATAAATATTGAAAACTTTATAGGTTATGGTATCATGGCTGAGCATTTTTATGGATTTGAAAAGGGAAATACAGAAGATCTAAAGGCTAAGCAGCATGAAATACTTGGTAGTGGCCCATATAAATTAGTTAAGTATGAACCGGGACAATTTGTTGAAGTAGAGATAAATGAAAACTATTTTGGGGAAAAGAAACCTCAAATACAAAGAATCGTAGTAAAACAAACTGAAGATGCTACTGAAACTGAAGAATTGATAGCAGGTCAAATTGATATAGTAGATGGAGAAATTGATCCAGATAGACTAGAAATGGCTAAAGAATCTGGATTCGTGGATTTTTATCAATATCCAAGATCTGGATACGGATATTTTAGATTCAACTGTAAGGAAGCACCTACAGATGATAAAAATGTTCGTAAGGCTTTAGTATATGGTTTCGATCGTAAGTCATTTGTTGATGCCTTCTTCAAGGGATTAGCAAAACTACAAGATGTTCCTATAAACCAAGTAGCTTGGGGATATACTAAGGAGCTTCAAGAAAAGCTTACAAGTTATGACTACAATCCAGAAGAGGCTGCTAAGCTTCTTGACGAAGCAGGCTGGAAAATGGGTGATGATGGATATAGATATAAGGATGGTAAAAAGCTTACTATTGATATGTCAGCACCATCTAAATCAGAGATGTGGGAAATGGTTGTTGGTTTAATGGCTGAAAACTACAAGCAAATTGGTGTTGAGCTTAAGCCGGGTATGATGGACTTTAACTCACTAATGGATAAGGTATATAATGAAAAAGAAGGCTTTAATATGTATAGTATGGCGACTTCATTTACTACGGTTGACCCAGCAAAGGATCTATATAGTGCTTGGCATTCTCAGTTTGACATAGTTGGAGGAGAGAATACGGCGAGATTCCATAATGAAAAGAACGATAAGCTTTTAGAGGAACTTAGAAAAGAATTTGATAAAGAAAAGGCTAAAAAGCTGTATGAAGAATGGGCAATGAATATAAATGATGAAATTCCAATATTGATTTTATATGCTAACCTTTATACAGATATGCTAAATAATAGAGTTAAGGGTTATAATCCTTCATCAATATATAGCTGGTCAGATGATATAATTAATTTGTCTCTAGAAAAGTAAAAAAGCTGTATTTATAATGATATTTGATGCCCGGTTTATTACCGGGCATTATTTAATATGACGAAAAATGTTAAATTTTCTTAACTGAATTAAAGGAGGAGATGTATTGCTAAAGTATATTTTGAGAAGGCTGCTTCAGATGATTCCGGTAATACTTGTTATTTCAATACTTTTATTTTGTTTAGTGCAAGCTATGCCTGGAGATCCAATACAAGCCTATCTAGGAGCAAATAGCAATGTGAAGCCCGAAATAAAAGAAAGAATAAAGGCAAAGCTAGGACTTGATAAACCTAAACCTGTGCAGTATGTGATCTGGTTAAAACGTATGGTGACCGGTGATTTTGGAGAATCCATTCAATATAAAAGACCCGTAAGTAAAGTTGTCAGTCAGTTTATATGGAATACATTTTTGCTTAATATAGTTGTTTTTATCTTAGCATTTATTATCTCTATACCTATAGGAATAATATGTGCTGTTAAACAATATTCTAGAACCGATAATTTTTGGACTGTATTTTCACTGATAGGTGTTTCCATGCCATCCTTTTTCTTTGGTCTACTATTAATATTTGCTTTTGCTGTTAATTTAAAGATATTTCCTATAAGTGGTATGATTACGCCGGGAAGTAATTATACTGGTCTAAAATATGCTTTAGATGTGGGCAAGCATATGGTTTTACCTGTAATTGTTCTTACTATAGGTAGTATGGCGAGCCTAGTAAGATACGTTCGTAATAGTATGCTTGAGGTTGTAAAGCAGGATTATATAAGAACAGCACGCTCTAAGGGTTTAAGAGAAAAAGTTGTTATATATAGACATGCGTTTCGTAATGCTTTAATTCCTATAGTTACTTTAATAGGTATATGGATACCGACCTTGTTCACGGGTTCAGTTATCACGGAGAAGATATTCGTTTGGCCTGGAATTGGTAAAATATTGTATGAGGGAGTCATTATGAGAGATTATAATGTAGTAATGACCCTAAATATGTTCTTTGCTATACTAATGCTTATGGGAAATCTACTACAGGATATTGGATATGCCCTAGTTGACCCGAGAGTTAAGGTAGAATAGGAGGCTGAGCTTATGAAGTCAGAAGCGATTAAGAAAACCGATGTCCAAAACAAAAACGAAGAGCAGGAAGTTATTGGACTTTGGAAGATGGTATGGGATAATTTTAAAAAGAATAAACTAGCTGTATTTGGTTTGGTAGTAATTTCTATTTTAATACTATTAGTTATTTTAGCTCCAGTCATTACTCCCTATGAAAGGGATGCTGTAAATTTAATTAATGCTAAAAAACCCCCAAGTGCAGAGCATTGGCTAGGAACAGATGAACTAGGTAGAGACTATTTCACTCGTATATTATATGGTGGACAAATTTCCCTTAAGGTTGGTTTGTTTTCCGTTGTAGTTTCATTAGTTTTAGGAATATTTTTTGGTGGAGTTTCAGGGTTTTATGGTGGTAAGATAGATAATATTTTAATGCGTATAGCAGAAATAATCTATTCTTTTCCATTTTTACCCCTGGCCATAACCCTATCGGCGGTTTTAGGAACCCGGGTTTCATCGCAAAATAAAATGTATATGGTTATGATTATCATAGGGGTACTGAGATTCCCAGGTCTTGCTAGGATGATAAGAGGACAGATACTCACTTTAAGAGAACAAGAGTTTATGCAGGCTGCAACGGCTCTAGGATTATCGGATTCCCGTAAAATATTTAGACACTTAATACCAAATACCTTTGCTTATATAATCGTAAATGCAACTCTAGGTGTTGCTGGAGCGATAATGTCTGAATCAGCACTATCCTTCTTAGGTCTTGGAGTAGTTCCTCCTATACCAACATGGGGACAGATGGTTACATATGCTACAAGATCATACGTTTTGAAGAATATGCCTTGGCTTTGGATACCACCAGGATTCTGTATACTTATTTCCGTTATGAGTATCAATTTGATGGGTGACGGCTTAAGGGATGCAGTTGATCCAAAATCAAATCGTTAGGAGGAATGAAAGTGTCAGAATACCTATTGGATGTACAGAATGTAAAAACCCACTTTTTTACTGACAAAGGCGTTGTAAAGGCAGTGGATGGTGTAAATTTTAGGATTAAAAAGGGTCAAACCCTAGGAATCGTTGGAGAATCAGGTAGTGGGAAAAGCGTTACTTCTATGTCGGTTATGCAATTGGTTGAAGAACCTGGTAAGACTGTGGAAGGAACGATAAAGTTTAGAGGTGAGAATTTACTGGAAAAATCTATTCCACAGATACAAGCCATTCGTGGAAATGAAATTTCTATGATATTTCAGGAGCCTATGACCTCATTAAATCCTGTTTTTAAGATAGGAGAACAGATAATGGAGGTTCTGATGCTTCATCAAGATATGAGCAAGGAAGAAGCAAAAAATAAGGCTGTTGAGATGCTGAAACTCGTTGGTATACCTAGATCTGAGAGGGTAGTGGATGATTATCCTCACCAACTTAGTGGGGGTATGCGTCAGAGAGTTATGATAGCTATGGCATTGGCATGTGAGCCGAGCTTACTTATTGCTGATGAACCTACAACTGCTTTGGATGTTACAATACAAGCACAAATTTTGCAGCTTATGAATGACCTCAAACATAAGCTTGGAACTGCTATAATGCTCATAACCCATGACCTTGGAGTTGTTGCTCAAATGGCAGATCACGTAATAGTAATGTATTGTGGAAAAGTAGTTGAGGATGCTCCAGTCGAAGAACTGTTTGAAAATCCAAATCATCCTTACACAAAGGGATTAATGAAATCAATACCAAGTCTTGATGATGATAAAAGAAGACTTGACAGTATAGAAGGAATGGTACCACATCCACTTCATTTACCTGAAGGATGCTATTTTGAGCCAAGATGTCCCTATGCGACAGAAAAATGTAAAACTCAGAAACCAGAATTAAAAGAAATAGCACCGGGACACAAGGTCAGCTGTTTTATAGCAACTGAGGAGGTGAAATAATGGGGCAGGCATTATTGGAAGTAAAAAATTTAAAAAAATATTTTCCTGTAACCGGTGGTTTTTTCAAAAAGACTGTAGGCTATATTAAGGCTACCGATGATGTTTCATTTACAATAAAAGAAGGTGAAACTCTAGGTTTGGTTGGTGAATCTGGTTGTGGAAAGTCTACTACTGGTAGAGCTGTATTAAGACTGCACGAGCCCACTTCTGGAGAAATATATTATAAAGGAAAAGATGTAATAAATGCTTCAAAAAGTGAAATGCAAGAATTGAGAAGGCAAATGCAGATAGTTTTTCAAGACCCCTATAGTTCATTAAACCCAAGAATGACAGTTGGACAAATAATCAGTGAACCTATAGTGCAGCATGGATTTATGAAAAAGGGGAAGGAACTAGAAAATAGGGTATGTCAGCTTTTAGAAAAATGCGGATTGGCAAGCTACCATATTAATCGCTATCCCCATCAGTTTTCTGGGGGACAAAGACAAAGGATTGGAATAGCTAGAGCATTGACTCTAAATCCATCATTTATTGTTGCCGATGAACCGGTATCTGCATTAGATGTTTCTATCCAATCCCAGGTGCTAAATCTAATGATGGATTTGCAGGAAGAGCTTGGACTTTCATACCTGTTTATTTCCCATGACCTTAGCGTTGTTAGACATATTAGCAATAGAGTTGGAGTTATGTATCTAGGGTCATTAGTTGAACTTTCAAGTAAGAAAGGATTATTTGAGCATCCAAAACATCCTTATACACAGGCATTACTATCGGCTATTCCCGTTGCAAATCCTAAAGCTAAGAAAAAACAAATAATATTAAAGGGTGATATTCCAAGTAATGTAAATCCTCCATCGGGTTGTAAATTCCATACTCGTTGTCCCTATGCCCAGAAAATATGTAAAGAGCAAGTGCCGGAATTCAGAGAGCTAGGAGATGACCATTTTGTGGCGTGTCACCTCGCGAGATAAAAAACATAAGGAATGGGTTGAAGGACGTAAAAAGCAATTAGAAGAGGAATATGGAGAAAAACCTTTGGATGTCGGATGGAAGGATATACTTGCCATGATAATTGCCGCTTTTCAGGTGTTAGCCCCGGTGTTCCTGCTTGTGGCACTTCTTATAGCATTTGTCTTTGTGGGTTTTAATTTTCTAATAAAATAGAAGGTGAAAAATAATGCTGATGATATTTTGTAATATACCATCAGCATTTTACATTTAAAATAATTTCTATTATTAGGATAATAAGGATTTAGCTAATATTATGTTTATTTAGATATTAATTGGGTACCTTTATAATGTGAGAAGATTTATAAGGAGATGAAATAATGTATATAGGATCTCATTTATCAGTATCCAAGGGATTTTTAACTGCAACGAAACAAGCAATTGATATTGGTGCAAATACATTCCAATTTTTCACTAGAAATCCAAGGGGGGCTAAGGCAAGAAAATTAGATTTAGAAGATATAAATAATGCTGATGAATTATGTGGTCAGCACGGTTTTGGACCTCTTTTAGCCCATGCGCCCTATACATATAACTTTGCTTCAAATAAGGATAAAACTTGGGAATTAGCTAAAACATTACTCAGAGATGACTTGCAAAGACTTTCTCACTTTAAAAGCTGTAATTATTTAGTTATGCATCCTGGAAACCATCTCAATCAGGGATTAGAATACGGAATTAAAAGGATTTCCGAAGGTATAAATGAGGTTCTACAAGGCAATGAAAATACCATGATCCTATTGGAGACCATGTCGGGGAAAGGTACAGAAGTTGGATATAGATTTGAGCAATTAAAAGAAATAATAGATGCAATCAAATATAATGAAAGGATTGGAGTTTGCTTTGATACATGTCATACTTATTCGGCTGGCTATGATATTATAGATGACCTAGATATGGTTATTGAGGAGTTTGATAGAATACTTGGACTAGAAAAGTTAAAAGCAATACATCTTAATGATAGCTTGCATGAATTGGGGAGCTATAAAGATAGACATGCTCGTATAGGCGAAGGAACACTTGGATTAAATGGTATCCTAAATTTTATAAATCATCCAAAACTCATGGGAATTCCAATATTCTTAGAGACACCTAATGATATGGAAGGATATATAAGGGAAATAAAACTACTTAAATATGGTTATAATAACAAGTAAGCCGATATAATATTATTATCGGTTTTTTTATGTCATAAAGCTTTCTATTTTTTATGGAAAAAGACTCAAAGGTTTTATTTTTATATGAATTTCATATTATAGATATTCCAGTTAAACAGTTAATTTATACACATCAAAAATCAAAACTGCTTGAAATTTTTCAAACATTCCATGAATAATATGGGATAAATAAATATTTCTATTCCTCACCATAATATTATTAAACCAAATTAATACTCAAAGCAATAGTTTGCTTTAAAAGAAAAAATAACTGGGGGAGTGGGATGTTTGGAGGCATTGATTTCTGCCATATTAGCAGGTCTTTCCACAGGCATAGGAACCTTGCCATTATTGTTTGTTAAAAGAATTTCAAAATCTGTGGAGGACTCTTTATTGGGTTTTGCCGCGGGGATTATGATCTTTGCTAGTTCTTTTAGCCTTATTAGGCCGGCATTAATGGAGAAAAATATTATTCAAGTTATATTGGGTTTATTGTTAGGAGCATGTATAATGGCAGTGGTGGAAGTTACAGTCCCCCATATTCATCTAGATAGATTTAAGGCCATAGATTTTAAAGATAAGGCCATGAAGAAAACTATTTTAGTTCTTATGGCTATTATTATCCATAGTATTCCTGAAGGACTTGCCATTGGGATAGGCTATTCTTCAGGAGATGCTTCTATAGGTTTAGTAATGACCATTTCTATAGCCGTACAGAATTTACCGGAAGGATTAGTTGTTTCTGCACCTCTTATAGATAAAGGATATTCCAAACTAAAGGCGATTGCCTTTGGATTCTTAGCTGGAATTGGGCAACCCTGTGGAGCCGTTTTAGGCATACTGATGGGGGAGATACTTGCTCAGTATAAGGCATTTATATTCAGTTTAGCAGCAGGTGCAATGTACTATGTAGTATCCCATGAACTCATTCCTGAAAGCCATTGTGGCGGTAATCAAATGAAAGCAACCTTTGGAGTTATATTTGGATTTGCTACTATGTTGATAATAGATTATATGGTAAAATAGGTTGGGCATATTAAGAAAATAAACAAGTAGGGATTCTATGATAAATAAAGAAGAAATAGTTGGATACGCTAAATCAATAGGTATAGACCTAATTGGATTTACAAAGTCACAGACTTTTAATGACTTAAAGGATATACTGAAGACAAGAGAAGAAAATGACTACCTATCGGGATTTGAGGAGAAAAATATTGATAAAAGAATTAATCCCCATCTAACCTTGAAAAATGCTAAAACCATTATTGTTGTAGCAATGTCCTATTATATCAATGAAAGTGATATAAAAAGTCCTTCACATTCAAAGCTTGTTGGTAATATAACTAGAAGCTCCTGGGGAAAGGATTATCATATTGTATTAAAAGAGAAAATGAAAAGGCTTACAGAATATATTGAAAAAAAATATAATGATTTTGAGTATAAATATTTTACTGATACAGGGCCGCTGGTTGATAGGCATTTGGCATATAAAGCAGGGATAGGATGGTATGGAAAGAATAATTGTATTATTTCTAAAGACTATGGTTCATGGATTTTTATAGGTTATATATTATGTAATTTACAAATAGAGCCCGATGATAATTTGAAAGCTAGATGTGGAAATTGTAATAAATGTATTGATGCATGTCCCACCGGTGCATTGATGGAAAACAATATTTATAATTCAAAGCTATGTATATCATATCTTACTCAAACTAAGGATGATATTCCCTATGACTTGAGGGAGAAAATGGGAAATAGCTTGTATGGTTGTGATATTTGCCAACTGGTTTGTCCCCATAATTCAGATTGTATGGAGGGTAGCCCTGAGTTTATACCAGAAAGCCATAACTATAAGCCCTATTTATTGGAATTATTAAGGCTTTCCAATAGACAGTTCAAGGAAAGGTTTGGGAACTCTGCATTGGGTTGGAGAGGAAATAATACCCTAAAAAGAAATGCCTTGATTTCTTTAGGTAATTCTGGAGATAAAGAAGTCATAAAATATATAACAGAGTATCTAAATAGCCCCTCAATAGTTCTAAGAAAATATACTGCCTGGGCAATTATTAGACTGGATAAAGATAGGGGCAAAAAAATCTTGGATGAGCATTTAAAGCGGGAAAATGAAGGTGAAGTGATTGAAGAAATTAATAAGTTGTATATGTATTATAGATATTCCAGTTAAACAGTTAATTTATGCATATCAAAACTCCCTAGGAACGTCGGATATTTTGATATGTATAAATTAAGTTTAACTTTTGGAAATCTATATTACTGTTAGATGATAAATCTAGCAGTTTTTTTATTATATAAATTAAAATTTTATGAAGCAAAGTATGCATTATTGAATATTATAGAATATAGCTTCCAAAAAGGGGGGATTTTATGAGGGAAAGAAATAAACTTAATTATTATAAACTAAAAAAGACATACAATCCAAGACATTTCAAATTTAAAACAACTATGGATTTAGAGACCTTCGATGATATTATTGGACAAGAAAGGGCCGCTGAGGCATTAGAGTTTGGTTTAACTGTAAAGAATTCAAAGTATAATATATATATATCTGGTATAAAGGGGACGGGAAAAACTACCTACTGCATATCTAAGGTAAAAGAAAAAGCAAAGCAGCAAGGAGAAAGGCATGATTGGTGCTATGTAAACAATTTTAAAGAGCCCCATAGACCAAAGTGTATTGAATTTCCTGCTGGGATGGGTAAAGTGTTTAGAGAAGATATGGAATTTTTTATTAGGGATTTAGTAGCAGAAATTCCAAAGGCATTTATTAGTGAAGAATATCAAAAAAGAAAAAATGATATATTAAAAAAATATCAAGATGAAAAAAGTGAATTGCTAGATTCCTTGATCCTATATAGCAAGGAACTAGGGTTTGAGATAAAAAATGTATCCACTGGATTAGTATTTGAGCCCATTAAGGATGGAGAGAAAATCAGCGATGAAGAATTTGACAATTTAGATGAAATAGAAAAGAATGCATTTGAGAAAAATGCGGAAACCATACAGTTGAAAGCCTTGGAAGTATTAAGAAAAGTAAAAATGCTAGAAAAAGAAGCTAAAAAAAATCTTAATGACTTTCAAAAGATGACTGCCCATTTTATAGTAAATCCAAGCATCGAAGCCTTTGTTGATAAATATAAGGATTTTGATAAGGTTGTTCAGTATATAAAGGAAGTTGAAGAAGATGTAATAGAAAACGTATCAGATTTTCAGCTTATAGCCGATGAGGATATTCCAATTAATAGTGATATTAAGGAATTTGCACCTAGATATTATGTGAATTTAATTGTAGATAATAGCGAGACTCAAGGGGCTCCAGTAGTTATTGAGACAAATCCCACCTTCAGCAATCTCATAGGAGTAATAGAATACGAAAGTGAGAATAGTTCCTTAAGAACAGACTTTACACTGATTAAAGCAGGAGATATTCACAGGGCAAATGGGGGATATCTTATAATTGATGCATTAGAGCTTCTCAGAAATTCCCATTCATGGCTTGCCATAAAACGAGCATTATATAACAAAGAAATCAAAATTGAAAGCTTAAGGCATCAGCTAGGGATTACAGATATAACGACCCTTGATCCAGAGCCAATGCCAATAGATATAAAGATAATATTGATAGGAAATCCCTATATCTATAATTTACTTTATCAATATGACGAAGACTTTCATAAACTATTTAAGATCAAGGTGGATTTTGATTTTGTAATGGAAAATACCCTTGAGAATCAGTATAAGATAGCTGGTTTTATAAATTCATTTTCAGAAAAAGAAAATTTGAAGCATTTAACTAAAGAAGGTGTTTTTAAGGTTTTAGAATATAGTAATAAAATTGCTGGAAGCCAGAATAAATTGACCACAAGCTTTAATAAGCTAACAGAAATCTTGATAGAGGCCGATGCTTGGGCAGGCCTTGAAGGAAATATATATATTACAGATAGACATATAAAAAAGGCTATAATAGAAAAAAGAAAGAGAAGAAACAAGGTAGAGGATAGAATGGATGAATTATATCAAGATGGCAAAATTATCATAGATGTTAGAGGAAATCAAGTTGGAAAAATAAATGGACTTTCAGTATTAAACACAGGCGATTATACTTTTGGAAGACCAATGGTTATAACTGTATCAACCTATGCAGGCACTAAGGGTATTATCAATATTGAAAGAGAAGTTGAACTTAGTGGTAACATACATGATAAGGGAGTCATGATATTAGAAGGTTATATAAATGAAAAATTCTGTAAAAATAGACCATTAAATATAACATCAAAAATTTGCTTTGAACAATCATACAATGGGGTAGATGGTGATAGTGCTTCCAGTACTGAGCTTTATGGGATTTTATCAAGTATCGGAAATATACCTATAAAGCAATATATCGCTGTAACCGGTTCGGTTAATCAAAAGGGCGAAATTCAGCCCGTAGGTGGAATAACGGAAAAGGTTGAAGGCTTTTATAATATATGCAAAGGATTTGGATTGACAGGCAAACAAGGAGTTATTATACCCTCTAAAAATGCGGAAGATCTGGTATTAGATGATGAAGTTGTTGAGGCGGTGAGAAACGGACAGTTTCATATTTATGCTGTATCTACTATAGAAGAGGGAATGGAGATATTAACAGACAAAGGCTTTGAAGCGATATCTAATATAGTTCAGACTAATTTAGAATCCTATAATCAAGTATTAAGTAAAAATGAAAATTTAAACTAAAACTTTTATATTAAATTCCCATATGGCAGATTAGCTTTTTATCTGTCATATATTTTTGGATTAAAATATGTAGTTTTTTTGTTTTTGTCTTGATTATTTATTTTTTTGTAGTATACTGAAATTAAAATATGTACGCAATTTAGACACAAATAGAGCAGAAAACGTTTTAAATGTACACCACAAGAAAACAGTTAACTTTGATAGATGGTCAAAATTATGCAATGTGTATATTTGAGAGTAGGAACAAAAGCAATAATAAAACCTTTTTATTGCTAATTTTAGAAAATCTTTAATCTTCTATTGCAGCAAGAATGTAGAAATGATTGTGAAATAAAGTGATATTAAGGGTCTAAAGTTACGATAATGGCTGAAAATAATATAAAATGAGGTGAGGCAATGAAAAGAATTTTAGTTACAGGGGCATTAGGACAAATTGGTTCAGAGTTGGTTTTGAAGCTTAGAGGCATTTATGGAGAAAATAACGTTGTTGCTAGTAGTAATAGTATAGAACAAGAAGGTAGTAAGGAGCTAATACAATCTGGACCATTTGAGATAGTCGATGTTTTAAACCCACAACAAATGGCAGATGCAACTGAAAAACATAATATAGATACTATTATACACTTAGCATCCATACTTTCGGCAGTAGGGGAAGCAAAGCCTCATTTGCTTTGGAATGTAAATATGAATGGATTATACAATGCTTTAGAAGTTGCGAGGGAGAAAAATTGCGGAATATTTGTCCCAAGCTCCATAGCTGCCTTTGGGCCAAATACGCCAAAGGATATGACTCCTCAGGATACTATCCAAAGACCTACAACTATATATGGGGTTTCTAAGGTTTCTGGAGAATTACTATGCGATTATTATTTTGAGAGATTTGGTGTGGATACTAGGGGAGTTAGATTCCCTGGACTCATTTCCTACGAAGCTTTACCAGGCGGGGGAACAACGGATTATGCTGTACATATTTACTATGAAGCGTTAAAAACAAAGGAATTCACTTGTAATATAAAAGAAGGTACTAAGATGGATATGATGTATATGCCCGATGCACTAGATTCTATAGTTAATTTAATGGAAGCCGATGGATCTAAACTAAATCATAGGAATGCATTTAATATAGGTGCTATGAGTTTTGGACCTGAAGAAATTTATGGAGAAATTAAAAAGAATATTCCAGAGTTTAAGATGATATATGATGTTGACCCTGTGAAGCAGAAAATAGCTGAATCATGGCCGGATTCATTAGATGATAGTGATGCACGAAATGAATGGGGATGGAATCCAAGATACAATCTTGAGACAATGACAAAGGATATGCTAGAAAAATTGAAGAAAAAGCTTGATATAGGGCTTTAGTTTTGTGAAAAATAAAAGGGTAGTGCATAGGATTTTATGCTTATAAAAGAGGAGGGTTTTAGATGTCAAATGTTCATGAATTAAAGTTTTTGAAGGAAAAGATTCAAGACCTAAAGGAACAAGGGGTTTATAGAAAATTACCTGTTCTAGAGGGTGCAAATGAAGCAGAAATCATTTTAAATGGGAAAAAAGTTATAAACTTATCTTCAAACAATTACCTTGGTTTTGCTAATCATCCAAGACTAAAGAAAGCATCAATAAATGCAGTAGAAAAGTATGGCGTAGGGGCTGGTGCAGTTAGAACTATAGTTGGAAATATGGATATTCATGAAGAACTAGAAAGAGTTTTAGCTGAGTTCAAAAGAGAAGAAGCTGTTATGGCATTCCAATCTGGATTTAATTGTAATGCAGGGGCTATTCAAGCTATAACTGAAAAAGGAGATTTAATCGTATCCGATGAATTAAATCATGCAAGTATCATAGATGGCTCTAGACTTTCAAAGGCGGATAAAACGATTTATAAGCATAATGATATGAATAGCCTAGAGAAAGTACTAAAGGATAATAGAGATAAATACAAAAATATACTTATAATAACCGATGGAGTTTTCAGTATGGATGGGGATGTAGCAAATCTACCTGAGATTGTTAACCTTGCAGAAAAGTATGAGGCAATGACCTATGTAGATGATGCCCATGGGTCAGGGGTTTTAGGTGAAAATGGTCGTGGAACAGTAGACCACTTTGGATTACATGGTAGAGTTGATTTTAGCATAGGTACTTTATCAAAGGCCATAGGTGTAATCGGTGGTTATGTGGCTGGTAGCAGTACTATGCAAGAATGGTTAAGCCATAGGGGCAGACCTTTATTGTTCAGTACATCATTGCCACCTGCTGCTGTAGGTGCAATAATTGAAGCGGTTAAAATGCTTATGGAATCAAGTGAATATACCGATAGACTTTGGTCGAATGCTAGATTTTTCAAAGAAAAATTAGGAATATTGGGCTTTAATACTGGAAATAGTCAGACCCCTATAACACCAGTTATAATTGGTGATGAGGCAAGGACAATGGAGTTTTCTAGAAAGTTGTTTGATAATGGAGTTTTCGTATCCGGTATAGTATTCCCAACTGTACCTAAGGGAACTGGTAGAGTTAGATGTATGGTAACGGCAGGCCATACTGAGGAGCAACTTGACAGAGCAGTAAAAGTGTTTGAAAAAGTTGGTAAGGAAATGAATATACTTAAATAAACGATATAATACTTTATAACCCATGAAGGCACTTTGTTGAATGCAAAGTGCCTTCATGGGTTAATTTTATTTTCTTCGTTCTAATCCAGATTTAAAAATAAACTAACCAACATGTGGCATTGAAGCGGATTTTTTTTTATTATATAATTATATGAAAAGTTAACAATATAATAATGAAAGAGGATTAAAATGATTATTGGGAGCTGTGAAGTTGAATTAATGATTTTTGAAGTCAATTCATTAAAAGAGAAAAGACATGTAATCAAAAGTATAATAAATAGAATACAAGCTAGGTTCAATGTATCAGTAGCAGAAGTAGACTTGAACGACATATGGAGAAGAGGAGTAATTGGGTTTGCTTGTGTTACTACCTCAACAAAGCATGCTAATCAAATAATTAATAATGTAGTGAAATTTATTGAAAATGACGGAAGGGTTGAAATTGTCAATTGCCAATTTGAAATAATATAAACTATGGGGAGTTCTGGGTTTTGACTAGAATCTCTATGTAGAAAGGATTTTTATATGGGAAAAAACGAGAAAATTCTCACTGAAAAAGAAATAAAAGAAGCATTAAGAATTTTAGAAGAATTGCATCCAGAGGCTGAATGTGAGCTTGTACATCAATCCCCCTTTGAACTGCTAATATCCACTATATTAGCAGCTCAATGTACAGATAAACGGGTTAATCAAGTTACGATGGAGGTTTACAAAGAGTATAATACACCAGAAAAATTTTTGGAGCTAAGTGAAGAAGAGTTAGGTACATTGATTAAGAGCTGTGGATTTTATAGGATGAAGTCAAAAAATATTTTGAATACATGCAGAATTTTAGTAGAAAAATATGATTCTATGGTCCCAGATACCATACAGGCCCTAATGGAATTGCCTGGAGTAGGAAGAAAAACAGCTAATGTTGTTGTTAGTAATGCCTTTGGTAAGGATGCCATTGCAGTTGATACCCATGTTTTTAGAGTAACCAACAGAATTGGTATAGCCAATAGCAAGGATGTTTTGGGTACAGAATATCAATTAATGGAAAATATACCTAAGAATCTATGGACCCAGGCACATCACTGGTTCATATTTCATGGCAGGAGAATATGTAAAGCAAGAAAACCCAAATGTGAAATATGTCCTTTGACAAACCTATGTTTATACTATAAAGAAGTTACTGAAGATTAGAAAAGGAGATATGCACAAATTAATGGAAACTATGTTAATGGAAGGTTTATTTTTATATATACTATCGCAATATTTTGTCGTATAATTGTATATAGAGCAGATTGGATTATCTGAGCTAAATAAAAGTGATTATAAAACATAATGTCGAAGGGGGGGAATTATAATGGGAGACGTTATTTTTTCTCTTGATATAGGAACAAGAAATGTAGTTGGAATACTTGCAAAAATGGAAGGCGATATTTATAAAATAATAGACTATGAGATAATGGAGCATCCTGATAGGGCTATGTATGATGGTCAGATACATGATATTGAGAAAGTTATAAAAGTTGCTAGAGCTGTAAAGGAGAAGCTTGAGGAGAGAAGTGGTGATAGTCTCAAATACGTATCTATTGCGGCAGCAGGTAGGGCATTAAAAACACAGAAGGCCTTTGTAGAAAATATAGTGGATTCTACTTTGACTATAGAAAATTCTATGATTAATAGCCTGGAACTACTCGGAATACAGACGGCTCAAAAAGACTTAGAAAGTACATGTAATGACATGGAATCTAAGTATTATTGTGTTGGGTATACAGTTGTTAATTACTATTTAGATGATAATATTATAGGCAATCTTAAAGGACATAAGGGCAAAAAAATTGGTGCGGAAGTATTGGCTACCTTTTTGCCCCATGTTGTAGTAGATAGCCTATATGCTGTTGTCCATAACCTTGGGTTAGAGGTTATTAATTTAACCCTTGAGCCAATAGCTGCAATAAATATTGCTATCCCACCTAAATTTAGGCTGTTAAATCTAGCCCTTGTAGATATTGGAGCTGGAACTTCGGATATTGCCATAACTAGAAATGGAACAATATCTTCCTATGCGATGGTTTCTTATGCTGGTGATGAAATAACAGAAGCACTTTCACAAGCCTTTTTACTGGACTTTGTTACAGCTGAAAAGCTTAAAATAGATTTGGTTAATAAAGAAAGTCATAGGTTTAGTGATATTGTTGGTATTGAATATGATTTATCAACGGATGAAATTGTCTTAAAGGTTGAGGAAAAAATTAAAGAGCTTAGCGAAAAAATATCAGAAAAAATAGTGGAGTACAATGGCAAGTCACCAAGTGCAGTTTTTTGTATTGGAGGAGGTAGTCAAATACCTCAACTAAGGGATTATATATCTGAAAATCTAAAGCTTCCCAAGGAACGTGTGGTTATAAGAGGAACTGAAACTCTAGAGAATGTTGAGTTTCTATGCGAGAAACTAAAGGGGCCAGAATATATAACTCCACTAGGAATAGGATATTCGACCTTTAAGGATAAGGAACAAAATTTCTTAAAGGTCACTGTAAATGATAAGCCTGTAAGACTGTTTAATTCAAAGGAACTGGCTGTTTCTGATGCGTTAATATTGGTTGGATTTAGTGCAAGGAAGCTGATCGCCAAAAGGGGTAAATCAATTTCCATTATAATAAATGGACAAGAAAAAGTATTTCATGGTACCTATGGAGAATCGGCTAGGATTTATGTTAATGGTCAAATCACTAGTCTAGATAAAAAGTTAAAGCATAATGACAGTATTCTCATTGAAGAAGCTACCCAGGGTAAAGAGCCTACAATAAAGCTTAAGGATATTGTTGATTTTAATGAAAAGATCATGTTGAATGGAGATGTGATAAATCTAATAAAGTCTGTACATATAAATGGTAAACATAGGGATGAAAATTATATACTAAAAAATAATGAAAATGTGATTGTTACAAGAATTGAAAATATTAAGGAACTTTTTCAGCTTACTAATTTGGATATGGATGCAAAGGAGATCATTGCAAATGATATTTTAGTAGATGCAAATTATATATTGAAAGATGGCGATGTTATAAAGGCTAGTGGATATATCCCTGATCCAATTTCCCATACAAAGGTAAGCAATGAGAATATAATAGAAAAAGATACCAATTACATCGAAATAAATGTAAACGGAAAAATAATTAAATTGAATAATGGAGCTAAAAAATCAATTTTTGTAGAAATATTTAATCATATAGATTTTGACATTAAGAATCCCAAGGGAATATTGGAATTAAGATTAAATGGGAATAGGGCAAATTATACGGATGTTCTTAATCATGGTGATAATATAGAAATATTTTGGAAATAAATAATCTTATTTATGTAGTTTAAAACAGACTTTATTATGGTGGAGGCATTTATGACAAGTAATAAGAATGAGGCTAAAGGTAAAAACGAAGTGAAGAATAAAAAGAAAAGAAAAACATGGACTATTAGTATAGTTATTGCTGCGTTTCTTTTTTTTAGTTGTATATCCGCTGTGATTTCATTCACATTAATTTATAAGGATTCTATTCATAATGGAATTTCTATAGAAAATGTTGATGTTGGTGGACTTACGGTAGTTGATGCTAATAATAAAATTGAAGAAAGTTTAAAATATGTTTTAGATAATGATAAATTAATATTGAGGTACGAAGATAAAACATGGAAATTTAGTCCTCAAGATATAGGATTAAAATACGACTTTTTAAAGGCCGTAAATGATGCCTATCTCATAGGAAGACGAGGAACTTTTTTCGATAGAATACATACTATGATTGATCTTTTAAATGAGCCCTATGATATGTCATTAAAGTCTTCCCTAGATATGGAGAAAATGAATAATATATTGAGTATTATTGAAAAGGATATAAATAATCCTGGATTAAATGCTTCTATAAAAAGAGAGAATGATGTATTTATCATTAAAGATGAGTCTATGGGTTTTAGACTAAATAAAGAAAAAACCCTTGAAGAAATTTCTAAAATTTTATTAGATAGTAATTTTTATGATATTAATGAGGTTGATTTGATTGTGGAAACCATAACACCAAAATACACATCAGAGATGCTTAGCAAAGTACAGGATTTATTGGGTTCGTATACTACAAAATTCAATACGAGGAAGGTAGGTAGAAGCTATAATGTTGGGTTGGCTTCTAAATCTGTGGATGGAACTGTACTTTTGCCGGGAGAGATTTTCTCCTTTAATGATATAGTTGGGCCTAGAACTATAAAAAATGGATACAAGATTGCTCCAGTAATATTTAAAGGTGAATTGGTTGATGGTGTTGGTGGAGGAATTTGTCAGGTCTCAAGTACTCTGTATAACAGTGTACTATATAGCAGCTTGGGTATTGTAGAAAGAGCTAATCATACAATTCCTTCTACATATGTTCCTATAGGTTTAGATGCTACAGTTTCCTACGGAGTATTGGATTTTAAGTTTCAAAATACATTATCTTCACCTATATATGTAGAATCTCTTATTAAGGGTAATAAGATTACTGTTAATATATATGGTGAGAGAAATTTTGATAAAGAAATAAAATTAAAGAGTGTCATAGATAAAGTTATAAAAAAAGATACGGAGATAATTTTTGATCCTAATATGTTTGAAGGAGATGAAATGATAGAAGAAAAGGGACGAAATGGGTTTAGGGTATCTTCATATATGCTTGTTTATCAAGGTGGAAAATTTGTAGAGAAAAAATTAGTGGCTAATGATTATTATAGGCCAAGAAAGCAAATTATAAAAAAAGGATCTAAAAAGCCTGTTAATCAAAATGAGGAAATTAATAATAATGATATTAATAATAATGATGGACAAAATGGTACAGAGATAAATAATTGACAGCAGAGGTGTTTTTAATGAATGAAGAATTATATGTAAAAAGTATTCAATGTCCTGTATGCGATGGAGAATTTACAACTAAAAAGGTTAGAACATCGGCTATAAGGGTTTCAAAAAGAGATCCAGATTTTTGCCCTTATTATGAAAGCGAAAATCCATTGTTTTATAGTGCATTTATATGCAATCACTGTGGATATGCAGCACTTGAAGGAGAGTTCTCAAATCTAAAGCATACTGATAAAGAAAAAGTTAGGAATATAATAACCCCTAAATGGTATCCAAGAAGCTACGGGGGTAAAAGAAGCCTTGATGAAGCTATTGAAGTATATAAATTAGCTTTGCTATGTACTAATGTTTTGGGGGGAAAGGATAGTCTTTTAGGTAAAATATGCTTAAGATTATCGTGGTTCTATAGATATAAGGAAAATATAGAAGAAGAGAAAAAATTCACCCAATTTACAATAAACTCCTTTGAAGATGCATATACTGGGGAGCGAATAAATGATGATGAATATGATGAAATATCCATATTGTATTTGTTAGGGGAGTTAAGTAGAAGGGTAGATAATTATAGTAAATCCATAATGTGGTTTGATAAAGTCTTAAGCAATCCACAAATAAAGAAGAAAAGACATATAGAATTAAAGGCTAGAGATCAATGGAGTATAGCAAGGGAGCAATATAAAAAGCAGAAAAGAGTTGTAGAAAATTTCTAATCTCCATATAAATATTTATCCATAACTATGGGTAGAAAGGAGAAAATGAATAAGATGGTTTTAGTAAATACTAATGAAATACCTGGCAAAGAAATTGTTGAAGTATATGGTTTGGTTAAGGGAAGTACTATCCAATCAAAACATATTGGAAAAGACATTTTAGCGGGATTAAAAACAATAGTTGGTGGAGAGATCAGTGAATATACAAAGATGCTAGAGCAAGCTAGAGAAATAGCAATTAAAAGAATGATAGAGGAAGCCACTGGTAAGGGGGCCAATGCCATTGTTAATATTAGATTTGCTACATCTGCTATAATGCAAGGGGCGGCTGAACTGTTAGTATATGGTACAGCCGTTAAAATTAAATAATTATTGATTTTATGAATATTCCCTCATATAATAAAGATGTCCTAATACTAGGGCATTATTTTTTAACCAAAGAAAAATGGAGGGATCATATATGGCGAGTAACAATATAAGGAAATCATCGGATAAGGATTCTAAAATTATATTAATTACTGGAGGAGCGAGGAGTGGAAAAAGTTCCTTTGCAGAAAAGCTAGCAGCTGATTTAAGCCAAAAAGTAGCATACATAGCCACCGCGATACCCTTCGATGAGGGAATGAAGGATAGAATAAAAAAACATAAAAATTCCAGACCCGATTATTGGATGACCTATGAAATCTATAAAGATATTTATAAATATATAGACCAGATATCACAAAATTATGATGTGATTTTATTAGATTGTGTAACTATTCTAGTAACCAACCTAATGTTTGAGAACCATGAGATCCATTGGGATACCATTAAAAGAGAAGAAATTGACAAAATAGAGATACACATAAAGAAACAAATTAGTCTGCTTATAGATGAGATGAAGGCTTCAAAAATAAAGTCCATTTTAGTTACAAACGAAGTTGGGATGGGAATAGTGCCTGAAAATAAATTGTCTAGGGTGTTTAGGGATATAGCCGGTAGGATCAATCAATTTATAGCAGGTAGTGCGGATGAAGTTTATTTTACAGTTTCTGGTATACCTATGAAGATAAAATAGAGGAGAAAATGGTTATGAAGAGATTTATACTTATGCTTCAATTTTTAACAAGGATACCAATTAATATAAACCTACAGGTTGATGAGGATGACTTTTTCAAAGGAGTTATATTTTTTCCACTGGTAGGATTAATTATTGGAATGTTTGTAGTCATTGCCTATTATGTAGGCACAAGAGTATCTAGTAAGCTATTAGGTGCTGTTTTTGCAATAGTTATAGAAATATTTATTACCGGTGGACTACATCTCGACGGATTAGCCGATAGCTTTGATGGGATATATAGTAATAGACCGAAGGATAGGGTCTTAGAGATAATGAAGGATAGTAGACTTGGAACCAATGGAGCATTAGCCATATTTTGTATCTTGATATTAAAGATTGCACTGATAAGTGGTATTGAAATTGTATATGCTTATCCAATACTACTTTTGATGCCAGTGTTTTCAAGGCTTAATATAGTGTTTGCATCTAGAATAGCTAAGCCGGCTAGGCCTCAAGGTATGGGGAATCTTTTTATTGGAAGGGTAAATACAAAGGAGTTTATACTTGCACTAATTATAGCAATAATCCCTTCACTGATATTTTTGAGGATTAGTATCTCCATAGGAATATTATTAATATTTGCCCTATGGTATGTAAGGCATATAACTGGAAGAATAGATGGAATGACAGGGGATACTCTAGGTGCATTGTGTGAATTGTCTGAGGTAGTGTTTCTCTTAATTGCAGTTGGTGTGGTTAGGTAAAAGTTCTTAGATAAATCACCAACGGAGAAATTCGGGTTTTTAGGCAGCCAGAAGGGACTTTAGTCGTCTTTATTAAGTATGTTAGGAGATTTAAGTATGCTAGAGATAGTTTTTGTGAGACATGGGGAATCGGAGATGAACAAGGAGAGGGCATATTGTGGATGGACAAATTCCCTTCTTACGAAAAATGGATTAGAACAGGCTAAGCTAGTGGGTGAAAAGCTATCCTGTGAAGACATTGACCTAATTATAAGTAGTGATTTAGATAGATGTCTTAAAACTGCGGATATAATTAATAGCTTTCATAAAAAAAATATAACTACAGAGCCGGATTTTAGGGAGTTACACTTTGGCTCCTGGGAAGGACTTTCCTATGATAGGATTTGTAGGGATTTTCCACAAAAGTCAAAGGAATGGGAAAAAGACTTTATAAATTTTAAAATACCTAGGGGCGAAAGCTTATTTGACATGCATCAAAGAGTAAATAATGCATTTGATAGGATGATTGCTCGGCATAAAGAGGGTAAAATACTTATAGTATCCCATTCGGGAGTTATTAGAAGCATTTTATCACAGCAGATATCGGGAGGTATTGATGCATACTGGAAGTTTAAAATAGAGAACTGTGGGATAACTAGGCTTCAAATAGTTGATGGATTTCCCATAATTACTTCAATCAATCAGTAATTATTTAACAACATTTACTTTGTTGAAAACTATAGAATATGTATTGTTTATAATTAGCTATTCTGATAAAATAAAGCTGTACCCAGATCATTCATAGGAAATTTAAAGTTGAATTATATTTTTAAACTTTCTATGAATAATCTGGGTTATAATTTAATACTTTTAATAGGTGTTTTTTAATAACTTTAAAGGGAAAATGGTGAAAATCCATTACAGCCCCCGCTACTGTAAGTGAGGATGAAACTAGAAATAACCACTCGATCTGTGCTATCGGGGAAGGTTCTAGGAGTAAGTTGATCCACAAGTCAGGAGACCTGCCTATTAAGTAAGCAAACTACCTTCGGCGGGAGGGGGGATACATACATATTCCTCAATTATATATGTATTTTACCTGATCTCGCTATGTGTCAGGTTTTTTTTATTGCAATTTAATTAACTCATAAGAGAGAAATAGGTGATAAAAGTGAAAATCCCTAGAGTAGTTATAGCAGGAACTCAAAGTGGAGTGGGTAAGACTACAATATCCACGGGCATAATGAGGGCGCTGGTTTTAAGAGATATTGATGTTCAACCCTTTAAAGTAGGGCCAGATTATATTGACCCTGCCTTTCATAGCTTTGTAACCCGTAACAAATCCAGAAATCTAGATAGCTGGATGCTTGAAGAGGAAATTTTAAGAGGTCTATTTATTAAAAACTCCCAGGATAAAAGAATTTCTGTTATAGAAGGCGTAATGGGTTTGTACGATGGCTTTGGTATCCAAAGGGATATGGGAAGTACAGCCCATGTATCAAAAATAATAAAGTCTCCTGTTATTTTGGTAATAGATGGAGGCGGTATGTCTTCAAGTGCTGCTGCTATGGTGCTTGGATACAAAAGCTACGATACTGAGATGGACTTAAAGGGAGTCATAATCAACAATGTATCCGGAGAAAAACACTATCAACTATTAAAAAGGGTTATAGAAAAGGATACGGGAATAAAGTGTTTTGGATATTTAAAGAAAAATCTAAATATAAAGCTTGAAAGTCGACATTTGGGGTTAGTTCCTAGTGTTGAAGTAGATGGCTTAGAAAATAAATTAAATGAGCTTGCTGAAATGGTTGAAGGAACCATAGATATAGATGGAATTATAAGTCTTGCTGATGGGGCTATAGAGTTAAAGTATAGCAATAAAACTAATATAAGTATAAATAAAACTATAAATATAGGAGTTGCATTAGACAAAGCATTCAATTTTTACTATCAAGACAATTTAGACCTCCTAGAGGATTTAGGAGCTAATCTAGTTTATTTTAGTCCTTTAAAGGACAAGGATTTACCTAAAAATCTACATGGACTATATATAGGAGGAGGTTTTCCCGAGGTTTTTGCAAAGGAGCTTGAAGAAAATATACAAATGAGAAATGCAATAAAAAAAGCTTCAGCCAATGGGATGCCTATATATGCTGAATGTGGTGGATTGATGTTTTTAACAAATTCTATTACAACCCTGGAGGATAAAAGGTTCAAGATGGTTGGAGCTTTCCATAGAGATGCCAGGATGACTAAAAGACTTCAAAGATTTGGATATGTATATGTAAATATAAATAAATCCTGTGCTATTTCCGGGGGAAATGAAATGGTGAGAGCCCATGAGTTTCATAGATCGACTTTGAATGATAGTAGTGGAGAAAACTGTGCATACAGAGTGGATAAGATAAGGGAAAATCAGCTTCAAAAATCATGGGAATGCGGACTTGTAAAGGATAATACATTGGGAGCATATGCCCATATTCACTTTTATGCTAATAAAAAATTAGCTGAGAACTTTATAAATAATTGCAGGATATTTAAAGAAAAAGGAAGTGTTAGCTTTGAAGAATAAATCATTAATGCTGCAAGGTACAGCATCATCCGTTGGTAAAAGCATATTGACCGCTGCTTTTTGTAGGATATTCAAGGAGGATGGATACAAGGTATCCCCCTTTAAATCTCAAAACATGGCACTTAATTCATATATAACTGAAGAAGGACTTGAGATGGGAAGGGCTCAGGTAGTTCAAGCAGAAGCAAGTGGACAAAGCCCCTCGGTTTTAATGAATCCCATATTGCTAAAGCCTACCACGGATAAAAAATGTCAGGTCATTTTGAATGGCAAGGTTTATAATAACCTTTCTGCAATGGAATATCATAACTTTAAACCAAAGCTTAAGGAATTGGTTAAAGAGACATATTATAAGCTCAGCAAGGACAATGATATAGTTGTTTTAGAAGGTGCAGGCAGTCCAGCAGAGATTAACCTTAGAGAAAATGATTTAGTAAACATGGGTATGGCAGAAATATCGGATTCTCCTGTGGTTATAGTAGGAGATATTGATCGTGGTGGAGTATTTGCTTCTATTTATGGGACTATAAAGCTTCTAGCTAAGGAAGAACAAAAAAGGGTTAAGGGCATAATAATCAATAAATTTAGAGGCGATGTAGAAATACTAAAGCCCGGTATAAAGATGTTAGAAGATTTAATAGATATACCTGTTTTAGGTGTTATTCCATATATGGATGTTCAAATAGAAGATGAAGATAGTCTTGCTGAGAGGTTTAGAAGAAGAGAAGCCGGTAGGGGTGAAATTAATGTTGAGGTACTGTATCTTCCCCATGTGTCAAACTTTACGGACTTTAATGTTTTTGAAACCCAAGAAGATGTTAATTTAAGGTATGTTATGAGGGGAGAAGGGATAGGTAATCCCGATATATTGATAATACCTGGGTCGAAAAATACCATTGAAGACCTAATATATCTTAGAAATTCTGGACTTGAAGAGCAGATTCTTAGATTGAGTAGAGCAGGAAAAATAATAGTAGGTATCTGTGGAGGATATCAGATATTAGGAACAAAGATAAAGGACCCCCATGGAACAGAAAGTGGCATAGATGAAATAAATGGATTAGGGCTTTTAAATACTGAAACAGTTTTTGAGCAGGAGAAGACTACAACTCAGATAGAGGGTGACATTCTTACCCACAATAATGGTATATTAGATAATATACAAGCCCATAGGGTTATGGGATACGAAATCCATATGGGACAAACCATCCTTCTAGATGATACTTCAGCTTTTCTAAAAATAACAAAACGGTTGGATAAGTATGTAGAGGTTTTAGATGGGGCAGTAAATAAAGAAGGAAATGTATTTGGAACCTATATACATGGGGTTTTTGATAATATCGAATTTACAAGAGAAATCCTAAATAAAGTTAGGGAATTAAAGGGACTTGGAAGAATTGAAAGCAGCGTTCATAGCTTCGATGACTTTAAGGAAAGAGAGTATAGAAAGCTGGCTAAATGTGTTAGGAACAATGTTGACATGGAAAAAATATATGAGATTGTAAATGGTGATTAGATATGGAGCATATTTTTATAGGTTATTTTTTAGATATAGTTTTTGGTGATCCATATTGGATTCCCCATCCCATTAGATTTATAGGTAAGGGAATTAGTAAATTTGAAGTATTCTTAAGAAGATTCTTTAAGCAGGAAAAGGAATTAAAGCTAGGTGGAGTGATACTAGCTATTGGGATTATAGGGTCAACCTATTTGATAACATTTTTAACATTGACTCTTTTAAAGAATTTTAGTCAACCTGCTGCTATGGTTGTTGAGACTTTTATGATATTTCAAATACTTGCTGCCAAGAGTCTTTCAAAGGAAAGTAGAAAGGTTTATTATCCATTAAAGGAAGAGGATATTCCTGGTGCAAGGAAGTTTTTATCATATATAGTTGGAAGGGATACAGCTGGCTTAGATGGTGAGGAAATTACTAGAGCTACTGTTGAAACCGTTGCTGAAAATATATCCGATGGGATTATAGCTCCTTTAGTATATATATTTATTGGAGGCGCACCCTTAGGTATGGCTTATAAAGCTATAAATACTTTAGATTCTATGGTTGGCTATAAAAATGATAGGTATAAGGATTTTGGTTGGGCATCGGCAAAAATCGATGATATTGCCAATTTTATACCCGCTAGATTGACAGGGGCTTTAATTACATTATCCTGCATATTCTTAAGATACGATACCAAAAATTCCCTAAATATATTGATAAGAGATAGAAAAAATCATAGCAGTCCAAATGCGGGCTATCCTGAGTCAGCAGTTGCAGGGGCTCTAGGTATCCAGCTTGGAGGAACAAATATATACTTTGGGAAATCTGTTTATAAGCCTACCATTGGAGACAAACTTCGCAATATAGATATTGAAGATATAAATAGAACAATAAGGATAATGTATCTATCATCGTTTTTAGGAATTTTCTTGTTAGGAATCATTAAATACTTTATGGACTTGTTTATATAAAGGAGAGATCAAATTGAGAGCTAGGCATGGGGGAAATATTTATGGGATCGCAAAAGAATATGGAATAAGTCAGAATGAAATCATTGATTTTAGTGCAAATATTAACCCTCTTGGGATACCAAATAAGCTCAAAGCGGCTATTGCTTCAAATATTGAAATGTTAGGAAATTACCCTGACCCCGATTATAAAGATTTAGTAACAGCCATAGCAGGATATAATAATATAAATGAAGATTTCGTGATACCTGGAAATGGTGCTACAGAGATAATCTTTAAGATAGTTGAGGCTGTAAAGCCTAAAAAATCTCTGCTCCTAGCACCGACCTTTCTGGAATATGAAAGGGCCTTGAAAAGGGTGGAAAGTGAAGTACACTATTATTCATTAAATGAAAATAATGAATTCAATATAGATAAAAATGAGCTGCTACAAAAACTAGATTATGACATAGATTTTTTAGTATTATGCAATCCAAATAATCCTACTGGACAGATAATTGGTAGGGATATATTAAAGGAAATATTAATTAAGTGTAAAAGTAGATCAATAAATCTTATGCTTGACGAAGCCTTCATAGAATTCGTAGATGATGAAGAAAATAGTAGTTTAATAGATTTATTAAACGACTTTGACAATTTATTTATAATAAGAGCATTAACTAAGTTTTTTGCTATACCCGGTTTAAGAATAGGCTATGGGCTTATATCAAATAAAGGTATCAAAGAAAGGATTATAAGTAGAAAAGAGCCATGGACAATAAATGGTTTTGCTGCTATTTGTGGAGAAGTTTTGCTTGGGGACAAGGAATATATTAGTAGGAGCAAAGAATACTTTGTTTCCCAAAGAAAACGTATGCATGGGAAACTTAAGGAATTAGAAGGAATTAGGGTATTTGAACCCCGTGCTAATTATATCTTTTTTAGACTGCTAGATGAAAATATAGCTTTAAAGGATAGATTAATTACTAGGAAGATATTAATTAGACAGTGTGACAATTATATAAACTTAGGAAAAGCCTTTTATAGAGTTGCTATAAAGGATGAAAAGTCTAACGATAAATTAATTGAGGCGTTAAGAGAGGTATTATATGAAGATTAAAGTTAAATGTCCAGCCTCTTGTGGTGAGTTGATTCAGGGTGTTATAGGAGATGGTGAGAAGCTTATATCCCTTCCCATAGATATATATTCAGAGGTTACACTATTTGAAACAAAGAAGCCAGAAAACAAAACAAATAGAAAAAAAGCTTTCAAAGCCCTTCAAAGGACCTTTGAGTACTTTAATACACCAAAGGAATATATTGAAAACATTTCTCTTGAGATCAACTCTAATATACCTATAGCTAAGGGAATGGCAAGTAGTACAGCGGATATTGCAGCTACTGTGATATCTGCGGCTGAGCTATTGGGAAAAAAGCTCACCCCTAAAGAATTGGGAGAGCTGTGCTGCAAAGTGGAGCCTACGGATAGTATTATATTTGATAAGCTAACATTGTTTGATCATATCAAAGGAAGAGCCATAAAGGAATATGAGTGGAATCCATCGATAAAGATTCTGATTTTAGAGCTTGATAGCATTCTAGATACAGAAGAGTTTAGAAAAAATGATTATTCAAAGATAAGATTAGAAAATCAAAATGAAATAGAGAGAGCCCATGAAATATTTTCACTAGCATGTAAGAATAAAGATAAAAAACTACTGGGTAAGGCAGCTACTATTAGTGCAATAGCCAATCAAAAATTATTATTTAAGCCTGCCTTTAATGAAGTTGTGGAAATAGCCACTAAATTAAATGCCTATGGGGTCAATGTAGCCCATAGCGGTACGGTAATAGGCATACTATATGATGAAAAGGAAACCGACGTCGATAGATTGAAGGCTACTCTATGTAAAAGAAATATGAATAAACACTATATTAGGTTTCATACTGTAAATATGGTAGCAGGTGGAGTTAGAGCCATAAAATGAAAAAAGGAGCGGATTTTATGAATAATTATATTAAGAATCCCTATGAGATTGAGAAAAGAAGCTTTGAAATAATAACTGAGGAATTGGGAGATAAAACTTTTCCAGAGGAAATAGGAAAGGTAGTTAAAAGAATAATACACACTACTGCTGATTTTACATTTGCTGATATTACGATCATAAATAATGATGCTATAGAAAAAGCTAAGGAGGCGTTAAAGGCTGGTAAGAATATTTATACAGATACTAAAATGGCTATGTCCGGTATAAATAAAAGAAAATTAGGGGAGCTTGGAGGAGCGGTTTTAAACTTCGTTTCTGATTCCGATGTTGCTGAGAAGGCTAAAGAAGAAGGTGTGACCAGATCCATAGTAGCTATGAGGAAAGCAATAAAGGAAAATCCAGAGGGAATATTTGTTATAGGAAATGCTCCTACAGCTTTATTTGAATTGATGAAGCAAATTGAGCAGGGGAATGCCAGACCTTCCTTAGTGGTAGGAGTTCCTGTGGGTTTTGTTGGAGCTGCTGAATCAAAGGAAGAGCTGTTAAAGCTCGATGTTCCTTACATTGTTACAAGAGGAAGAAAGGGCGGAAGCAACGTAGCTGCGGCGATAATCAATGCTATTCTTTACATGATATAGATGTGTGCTTTGAAAGTATATCTTACTCAAGTAGCCACTGAGAATCCTTTTACGCTCCTCCTATAAACCTGTTTATCATCTGAATAAAAGGAGGACAAAACAGGTTTATAAAGGGAGCTAAAAGGAAACCTCAGAGTCTACTTTCGTTTCTAAAGTTTGAGTAGCACACATATTAGAACTTAGAATTACAAATGTGTCATAGGGGTATTTGTCCCAAACGAAATGAGGTAATATCGTGCTTGAGAAATACGTTGTGAAAAACGGAAAGAAAATGAGATATGGCTATACTACTGGTTCTTGTGCGGCGGCGGCTTCTAAAGCCGCTGTCTATATGGTGCTTAACAATAGCATAATAGATAAGATAGATATAGAAACTCCCAAGGGCTGGAATTTAACCTTGGATGTAGTTGACCCAATTATTGAAGCAAAAGGTAAAACGGCATTCTGCTTTATTAAGAAGGATGCTGGAGATGATCCAGATATTACCCATGGTATTTTAATTGGTGCTAGGGTAGAAATAATAAACACTCCAGAAATCATAATCAATGGGGGTAAGGGTGTTGGAAAGGTCACGAAGCCAGGCTTGTATGTCCCCGTTGGAGAGCCAGCAATTAATCCTGTTCCTCGGAAAATGATTGAAGGAGAGGTTTTAAAGCTTCTTCCAAAAGACAAGGGTGCAATTATTACTATAACTGTGCCAGAAGGTGAAAAAATTGCTAGAAAAACCTTTAATCCTAAACTTGGGATATTAGGTGGGATATCGATTTTAGGGACAAGTGGTATAGTAGAGCCAATGTCCGATGATGCATTTAAGGAATCCCTTGCTATTGAACTTAAGATGGCTGTAAAAAATGGACTTGATAAAGCCGTATTGGTTCCTGGTAACTATGGAGAGGAAAATGCTATAAAGCTTTTTGGTATAGATAAAGGAAATATACTAAAGACAAGCAACTTTATTGGATTTATGCTTAATAAATGCATTGAAGAAAAAATAGAGAAAGTATTGCTAATAGGACATATTGGTAAGCTTGTGAAGGTCGCTGGGGGCATATTTAATACCCATAGCCGAGTGGCGGATGGAAGGCTGGAAATTATTGCTGCTAATCTAGCTTTGATGGGAGCATCTAGGGAAGTAATAGAAGAGGTTTTTAAGTGTGTCACTACGGAGGGGGCAGTTGATATCATTGGGGTCCATGATTATGATGGGGTATATGGGGTATTGTGTGAAAAAGCAGAGGAAAGATGTTTAGCTTATACCCATGGTGAACTTGAGGTTGGAGTTATTATGTTTTCCATGGATAAGGGGCTTTTAGCTATAGGCCATAAAGCTAAGGATATTTTGGAGGAATTCTAATGAATAAAATATATGTGCTAGGCATGGGGCCAGGCAATAAGGACTATATTCTACCCATTACTTTAAGACTTATAGGGGAAAGTGATGTTCTAATCGGTGGAAAAAGAATTTTAAAGGACTTTGAGAACAATGGAAAGGAACTTTTGTATATAGATAGTAAACTTAGTAAAATCATTGAATATATAAAGCAGAATAAGGATAAGAAAAAAATATCATTACTTTTGTCGGGGGATACTGGATTTTATAGTATGCTTAGTTACTTGAAGAAGAATCTTAAAGCTAATGAAATGGAAGTTATACCTGGAATCAGTTCTTATCAGTATTTAATGGGAAAGCTAAAAAAAACTTGGCATAATTCCTTTGTAGGTAGTGTCCATGGTAGGGAACTTGATATTATATCTGTTGTAAAAAAATATGATAGTGTTATCTTACTTACTGATAATATTAATTCTCCTTCAAAAATTGCTGATATTATAGTTGAAGCAGGATTTAAAAATAAGACTATGATTGTAGGAGAAAATCTGTCCTATGAAAATGAAAGAATTATTATTGATTTACCTAAAAACATTTCAAAAATAAAGGATTTTAGCATGTCAGTGGTGGTGATTGAAAATAATGAAAACATGGAATTATAAGACACCGGGTATTCCCGATGAATTCTTCATAAGAGGAAAGGTTCCAATGACCAAGGAGGAAATCAGGGCCCTTGCCATATCAAAAATGAGATTAAAAGATGATTCCCACATAGTTGATATAGGTGCCGGTACGGGTTCGGTTTCTATAGAAGCCGCTTTAGTTTGTAGTGCTGGTAAAGTAACTGCTATAGAAAGAAATATAGAAGGAATTCATCTAATTAAAGAAAATGCCCATAAATTCAGTGTAAAAAACATTAAAGCAATCCATGGCAAAGCATTGGAAGTTCTAAATGATATAGATTCCTTTGATAGAGCTTTTATTGGCGGGAGTGGAGGGCAGCTTAAGGGTATATTAGAAATTTGCAAAGAAAAATTAATTGATAAAGGGATTGTAGTAATAAATGCCATTACAATTGAAACAATTTATAGAGCTATTAATATATTAGAAGAATTAGAATATTTAGATTTAGATGTTGTATCCCTTACTGTATCTAAAGGTAAAAAAGTTGGAGGATATACCATGATGGAAGGATTAAATCCAATATATATAATTAGTGCAAGAAAACCCAATATTAAAGCTATGTAAAAAAGGGAGGAGAAGGGCAAAATGAAGGTTTATTTCATAGGGGCTGGGCCCGGTGATCCAGAACTAATTACTCTAAAGGGATCGAAGAAAATTGCTGAGGCAGATATAATAATATATGCGGGGTCATTAGTGAATAAGGAAGTAATAGAGAATAGAAAAGAAGAGGCAGAGGTTTATAATAGTGCTTCAATGACATTAGATGAAGTTATAAAGGTTATGGAAGAGGGAATTAAAGAAAATAAGGTTATTGCTAGGGTTCATACGGGTGATCCAAGTATATATGGAGCTATAAGAGAACAAATGGATATATTAGATGAAAAGGGAATTGAATATGAAGTAATCCCTGGCGTTAGCTCATTTTTAGCGGCTGCCGCCGCAATAAAAAAGGAATTTACTCTGCCAAGTGTTTCTCAAACTGTTATATTGACTAGGATGGAGGGCAGAACGCCTGTACCAGAAAAGGAAAGCATTGAAAGCCTTGCAAGTCATAGGGCAACTATGTGTCTATTTCTTTCTGTACACATGATTCAGAGGTTAGTCGATAGACTTTTGACTAGCTATTCATTAGATACACCTATTGCAGTTATTCAAAAAGCATCTTGGAAGGATCAAAAAATTGTTATGGGAACCCTAGAGGACATAGCTGAGAAGGTTAAAGCTGCAGGAATAACAAAAACTGCCCAAATACTAGTGGGGAATTTTTTAGGTGATGAATATGAACTCTCAAAACTGTATGATAAAAACTTTAGCCATGAGTACAGAAAAGCAAAAAATGAATAGGGCTATAATCACCCTTACTAAAGGTGGTATGGAGCTTGGCTTAAAGTTATTAAATGAATATGAAGACTCAATTCTTTATATAAATAAAAGATTTAATGCTGACAATGAAAGGGTAAAGAAAATAAATAATGGTATTGGAGAATTAGTGACATCTATATTTGATAAATACAAATGTTTAGTTTTTATAATGGCAACGGGTATAGTTGTAAGAGCTATTGCTCCCCATATCCAAAGTAAGGATAAGGACCCTGCTGTTATAGTAATGGATGAAAAGGGGAAAAACGTTATATCCTTGCTATCGGGACATTTAGGAGGGGCAAATGATATAACGATTGATATAGCTGAAAAGCTAAACAGTAATCCCGTTATAACAACAGCTTCAGATGTTAATAATACCTTGGCTGTGGATACGTTGGCAGTGAAGCTAGGATGCAGATTTGAAAATCTTACCGATGCAACAAAGGTAACCTCCCACATAGTCAATGGTGAAAAAGTAGGTATTCTAAGTAAGTATAATCACAGTATTAAACTACCCCATAATTTAACTATCTTAAAGGGGATTGAAGACTTTAAAGGTTTTAAAGGAATTATAAATATTACAAATGAAAAGAAAATGACCAAGTTTAAAGTGGATACAGTGGTTTTAAGACCTCGTAATATTATAATAGGTATTGGATGTAGAAGAGATAAGCCTGAGGAGGAAATAATTACTGCTATAATTGATGCCCTTGATAGGGTAAATAAAAGCCCGCTATCTATAAAGCATATTGCGACTATTGATGTAAAAAGAAGTGAAAAGGGTATAATAGATGCAGCTAATTATTATGGTGTTCCCTTAAGGATTATTGATAGTGAAAAAGTAAAAGGTGTAGAAAAAAGCTTTGAAACCTCTAATTTTGTTAGAAATTCTATAGGTGTTGGAGCCGTAGCTGAGCCCGTTGCCATATTATCTTCTGACAAAGGCAGTTTGATTTTGAAAAAAACTAAGTATAACGGTATTACCATAGCTATTGTAGAAGAAGGTGAAGTATAAATGGATATTGTAGTGGTTGGATTGAGTCATAAGAAAACCCCTATACATGTCAGAGAATCCGTTTCTTTTTCTGAAAGCCAACGGGAAAAAGCATATCAAATTCTTATGAAGGCCCATTATATACAGGAATTTGTAATTATCTCTACGTGTAATAGAAGCGAGATAATTGCTGTAACAAGGGATATTGAAAAGGGTATAACCCAGCTTAAGAATTTTTATGTAGACTTTTTTTGTTTAGAAGCAAATAATATAGACAGTTATTTTATCACACTATGTTCCGATGATGCTGTTAAGCATGTTTTTAATGTAGCAGCTGGTTTGGATTCTCTGGTGATTGGTGAGGATCAAATTTTAGGACAATTAAGAAATGCCCATGATTATTCAAGGGAAAAGAAATCGACTGGCAGAATATTAAATAAGCTTTTCTTAGAAGTCATAACAACATCTAAGAAAATAAAGAGGGAAACCCATATATCTGAAAATTCTTTGTCCATAAGTACTATTGCTGTAAAATTTATTGAAAAGAAATTTAAGGATTTGAAAAATAAAAGGTTATTAGTAATTGGCGTAGGAAAGATGAGTAGAATCGCCATAGAGAATCTTATCTATAGAGGTGTAGAAGAGATATTTGTTACAAATAGGACAAAGGGACATGCCATTGACCTGTCAAAAAGATATGAAAAAGTCGGGGTCATTGACTTCAAGGATAGATATAAGATGATTCCCTATGTGGATATAATCATTAGTTCAACAAGCGCACCCCATTATGTATTGAAAAAAGATGTATTTGAGAAAAATTATGATTCGGGCAAAGAACTCTGTATTATTGATATAGCTCTTCCGCGGGATGTTGATTCACAGATAGAGGCTTTAAAAGGGGTATCCCTTTATGAGCTGGATGAATTGAAAAATGTAGCTGATGAGAATTTTAAGTCTAGAGTAGAAGCAGCAAAGGTTGCATCCCAGCTTATCATTGAAGACTGTATAAAATTTGAAAATTGGTACAATTGTTTACCGGTATTTCCTGTTATAAAGGAATTAAAAGTCTATAGTGAGACGGTAGTTAATGATGAACTTGAAGTTTTTTTATCAAGATTAAAGCATCTCGATGAAAAAGACTTGAATCAAATACAACTTTTTACAAAGGGTTTAGTCAAGAAGCTATTCAGAAGACCTATACATGAACTTAGAAGGGCTGGAGAAGATAGACAGGGAGAGTTATATTCTAAAGTCACAAAGGAGCTTTTTGGTCTTATGGATGCATCTTGTAAAAAAGAATAAGTAGGTGAAGAAATGAATAAAAATGGGAAAATATATGTTATTGGCATAGGCCCAGGAAATAGAGAACAAATGAGTTTGTTAGCCCTAAGGGCTATTGAAGCATCTGAGGTGATTGTAGGATACAAAACCTATATAAGTATAGTTGAGGATTTACTCGAAGGAAAAGAAATAATAAATTCCGGTATGAAAAAGGAAATAGAAAGATGTAAGATAACTATAGATGAAGCTGAAAAGGGAAAGGTTGTAGCTATAATAAGTAGTGGAGACCCAGGAGTATATGGCATGGCTGGGGCTATTTTAGAACTAGTAGCCAATAGAAATAGTGATGTTGAGGTTGAGGTGGTTCCAGGAATTACTGCTGCAAATGCTGCCGCTGCATCCTTAGGAGCGCCACTTATGCATGATTATGCGGTGATCTCCCTTAGTGATCTCCTTACTGATTGGGATGTTATAAAAAAGAGGATTGATTGTGCGGCATTGGGAGATTTCATAATCACCCTTTATAACCCTAGAAGTAAAGGAAGGGTAACTCAAATAGAAGAAGCAAGGGAAATAATTATGAAGCACAGAGGGCCTTCAACCCCTGTTGGTATAGTGAGAAATGCTAAAAGAGAAGGGGAAGAAGTGGTTATTACAAGCCTAGAAAAGATGCTTGAGCATAGGATAGACATGTTTACCATGGTTATTATTGGTAATACAAATACCTATGCCATGGATAACAGGATGATAACTCCAAGGGGATATTTTAAATGATTTTAGTTTTAAGCGGTACAAAGGATGGAAGAGAAATAGCCTATGGGCTTAGGGATAAGGGTTTTAATTTGCTAGTTTCTACTGCGACTGACTATGGAAAGTCTCTTTATGATGAGGGAAGGGGGCTTAAAGTTATTAGCAATAGACTGGACTATGATGCAATGATAAAGTTAATTAAAGAAAACTCAATTAAGCTCACAATCGATGCAACCCATCCCTATGCAGATAAAGTCAGTGAGAATATAACTAGGGCATGTAGTTATACAAGTACTCCATATATTAGATATCAAAGGGAAAAAAGTAGTTTTAAGGAATATGCCCATATGATTGATTGGGCCATGGATTATGAAGATGCAGCAAAAATATTGGCAGGTTTTAAAGGAAATGCATTATTAACTACGGGAAGTAAGACCCTTGATATTTTTGTGGGTAGAATATCCCCTAAGGTACTTTATCCTAGACTACTTCCAACCAGTGAAGTTTTAAAGAAGTGTGAGACTTTGGGATTCAAGCCTTCAAATATTATAGCAATGCAGGGCCCATTTACAAAGGAAATGAATATTGAAATAATAAAGAAATATAATATTGATGTTTTGGTTACAAAGGATAGTGGTAAAGTAGGAGGTACAATTCAAAAGCTTGAAGCAGCAAAACAGGAAGGAATACATGTTATAATCATATCAAGACCCGAAGAAAAACGAGAAGTAGCTTTTGATAATATCCATAGGCTAGTAGATAAGGTGAGTGAGATATATGGATAATTACTATCCTATTATGCTTGATATAAGGAATAAGAAATGTAAAGTTATAGGTGGGGGAAGGGTTGCCGAAAGGAAGGTAGCTTCTTTGATATCTTATGGTGCAGCCGTTGAGGTAATAAGCCCCTTAGTCTCTGATAAGCTTCTGGAGTATTATGGGCAAGGAAAAATCAACTTAAAACAAAGGCAGTATATATATGGTGATTTAGAAGATAGTTATTTAGTTTATGCAGCCACTGATGATGAAAATGTAAACCAAGCTTGCTTAAAGGAATGCAGAGAAAGGGAGATTTTCTTAAACGTAGTGGATAGTCCGGATATGTGTGATTTTATCGTTCCAGCAAATATTAACAGGGGGCATCTAAATATAACTATATCCACTAATGGGAAAAGTCCAATGCTTTCTAAAAAAATTAAAGAAGAGCTTGAGAAATTATTCCCAGAGGAGTACAGGGAGTATCTAGATGCATTGGGAGAATTAAGGCATAGGGTGAAAATGGAAGTGAAGGATATCAATAAAAGAAGAAAGATATTTTACAATCTAGTATATTCTGATATATTTGATAGATATTTAAAGGGTGAAGTGGCAGATTTGAAAAAGGAGCTGTATGCTTTATATTTAAATGCCTGCAAGGAGTTGATATGAATGGCAAAAAAGGAAATAATAATAGGAAGTAGGGCAAGTAAATTAGCCCTTACTCAAACTAATATAGTAATAAATGAGCTAAAAAAACATTATCCCCAAATAGACTTTAAGATAAAAGAAATAAAAACAATAGGAGATAAGATACTAGACAAAACCTTAGATAAAATAGGGGGAAAGGGTCTTTTTGTAAAGGAGATTGAAGCTGCTTTACTAAAGGGTGATATAGATATCGCCGTTCATAGTATGAAGGATGTACCCAGTGAGTTCCCTGAAAATCTAGAGATATCTGCAATAACTAAAAGGGAAGATGCTAGGGATGTATTGATAACAAAAGAAAATAATTGTTTTTATGAACTGAAGGAAGGTGCAGTAATTGGAACAAGCAGCCTTAGAAGAGGGGCTCAATTAAGGGGACTTAGGGCTGATGTGAAGATTGTACCTGTTAGGGGTAATGTCCAAACTAGGATAAATAAAATAGATGAGATGAATTTAGATGGTGTGATACTTGCAGCAGCGGGTTTAAATAGATTGGGTTTAGAAGATAGTATATCGGGGGCCTTTGATACACATGAAATTGTTCCTGCCGTAGGCCAGGGGGCTCTTGGTATAGAAACTAGAAAAAATGATTTTTTTATTAAAGATGTGGTATCGAAAATTAACCATAAACATACGGCAATTACTATTAATGCAGAAAGAACCTTTATGAGAATATTAAATGGTGGATGTCATGTTCCTATCGGAGCATATGCCTTCATAGAAGGTGAAAAGCTAAAAATGATAGGTTTGGTTGCAGAGATAGATGGAAGTAAAGTGATAAAGGTTTCTGGTGAAGATGAGATTGAGAATTATATGGCATTAGGGGAAAAAATAGCTAAAGAAGTTTTAGCCAAGGGTGGAAAAGAGATTCTAAATTCCTTAGAGGATGGTGAATAAATGAGCAAAAAGGTATATTTAGTAGGGGCTGGACCGGGAGACTATAAGCTTATTACCTTAAAGGGGCTTGAATGTATTGAAAAGGCAGATGTTGTTCTATATGATAGGTTGATTAATCCTAGGCTTTTAAAATATGCTAAGGAGGATGCAGAAATCATATATGTTGGTAAAGCCCCAAATGCCCATTCCTATTCCCAAGAAGAGATAAGTAAGCTTATTTTAGATAAGGCCCTTGAAGGCAATATTGTGACAAGACTTAAGGGGGGAGATCCCTTTGTATTTGGGCGAGGTGGAGAAGAAGCCCTATTGCTTACTGAAAATAATGTGGAATTTGAGATTGTACCAGGAATAACATCGGCAATTTCAGTGCCAGCCTATGCAGGGATTCCAGTAACCCATAGAAATGTCAGTTCATCATTTCATGTTATTACTGGACATGAAGACCCACTAAAGGAAGAATCTTCTTTAGATTTTCATGCATTGGGAAAACTAAAGGGAACCCTTATATTTTTGATGGGGATTAGAAATATTGATAGCATATGCAAAAATCTGATTCAGCATGGACAGCCTAAGGAAAGACCTGTAGCTGTTATTAGAAGGGGTACTACGGCTGAACAAGAGATGTTGGTTGGGACTCTAGAAGATATAGCACAAAAAATAAAGGATAATAATTTTAAAAATCCCGCCATTATTATTGTGGGTGAAGTAGTAAATCTATGGGAGACGCTAAGCTGGATTGATAAAAAAATATTATTTGGGAAAAGGGTTTTGGTAACACGTACTCGTCTACAAGCTAGTAAACTATCTGAGAAAATTGAGGGTTTAGGTGGAGAAGCCGTAGAGTTTCCTACCATAGAGATAACTCCAAATGAAGATTATTCAGAAATAGACAAAGCAATAGGCGAGATAGAAAAATATGACTGGATTATATTTACTAGTGTAAATGGTGTTAAATTCTTCTTTGATAGAATGAAGAAGCTAAAATTTGATATAAGGCTTTTAAAAAATGCAAAGCTATGTGCAATTGGCCCTGCCACGGCAAATGAATTGAGTCAGATGGGTTTAGTAGTAGAGTATATTCCAGAGGAATACAGGGCTGAAAGCATAATAGAAGTATTAAAGGATAAAATTGAACCCGGCGATAATATTCTTTTACCTAGAGCAGATATAGCCCGTAAAGTATTGGAAGAAGAGTTAGTTAAGCTTGATGTTAATGTAGACAATATACATGTTTACAAGACCATTATTCCTAAGCATCAAAGAGGAGAGCTGTCTAATATATTGAAGAGTAAATCAATTGATGTAATTACATTTACCAGTTCTTCTACGGTTAAGAATTTCTGTAAGATACTTGGTGAGGACAATATGAATCTATTAGATGATATACTTATAGCGGCTATAGGCCCTATAACTGCCCAGACTGCATATGAATTAGGGATCAAGGTAGATATAGAGGCAAGGGAATATACCATTGATGGGTTGGTGGATGCTATCATCAACTACTATAGTAACTAATAATACACCAAATTTTGTAGTAAAAGTAATTTTAAGATAATATAGATTAGGGGGACATATTATGAAGGGTAAATTTTATGGCATAGGCGTTGGCCCAGGCGATCCAGACCTGTTAACGATCAAAGCGAAGAAAATACTTGATGAGGTCGATATTATCCTTGCACCTGAGACTAAGGATGGAAAGGGTAGCACAGCTTTAAATATAGCTAAACCCCATTTGAATGAGGATGTTGAGATCATAGAAAGAAAATTCCCAATGACTTATGATGTAGATGTTCTAAATAAGTCCTATGATGAGATTTCAGATTTCATTAAGGAGCTTGTAGATGAGGGAAAAAGAATTGCTTTTTTGACCCTTGGCGATCCTATGGTTTACAGCACATATATCTATCTTTTTAAAAGATTGAGGCTAAAGGATGTTGAGATGGAAACTATACCTGGCATTACTTCCTTTTGTGCAATAGCCAGTAAAGTAGGCGTTCCCCTTGGTGAGAATGAAGAAACTATAGCCATAGTTCCTTCTGTTTACTATGAAAAGGGAAATGAAAAATTAGAGAAAATACTTGATAGTATAAATAATATAGTATTTATGAAAGCAAGTGGTGAGATTGATGAGCTTATAGATGAGTTAGAAAGCACTGGTCATAAGGAGGGTTCTGTGTTTGTCTCAAGACTTGGATTAAATGATGAAGTTATAGAAAATGATATAGAAAAAAGAAGAGGTATTAAAAATAATTATCTTTCTACCTTGATTGCAAAGAAAAGCATAAAAGCAAGGTAGGTTCTTTATATGGAGGTGTAGTGATGCTAGTAAATAGACCAAGAAGACTTAGAGCAAATCCCCAGATTAGAAGTCTTGTAAGGGAGACACAGCTTAATGTCGATGATCTAATATATCCTATTTTTTTAGTTGAAGGTACAAATATTAAAAAAGAGATTTCCACATTACCAAACAATTATCATTTTTCCATAGATATGATCAAGGAGGAAATAGAGGAATTAATTGAGCTGGGAATAAAATCTGTAATGTTATTTGGTATACCAAAGGATAAAGATGAATTTGGTAGTGAAGCATACAATGAAGATGGGATAGTGCAAAGAGGAATTAAAGAAATAAAAAAAATTACTAATGAAATGTTGGTTATAACCGATGTCTGTATGTGCCAGTATACTGATCATGGCCATTGCGGTATTATTAATGGGACAGAAGTTGACAATGATTTGACCTTAGAATATTTAGCCAAGATTGCTTTATCCCATGTAAAAGCTGGAGCCGATATGATCGCTCCTTCCGATATGATGGATGGTAGGGTAGCAGCTATAAGAGAAATACTAGATAATAATGGATACTCAAATATATCAATTATGTCCTATAGTGCAAAATATGCTTCTGCATTCTATGGACCCTTTAGGGCAGCGGCTGATTCAGCTCCACAGTTTGGAGATAGAAAAACCTATCAAATGGATCCATGTAATTCCGACGAAGCTATACGTGAAGTAGAAATGGATATATTGGAAGGTGCCGATATTGTAATGGTTAAGCCAGCCCTTTCCTATTTAGATATAATAAGAAGAGTTAAGGATAATTTTAATCTTCCCATCGCAGCATATAATGTAAGTGGGGAATATGCCATAATTAAAGCGGCTGCCAAGGCTGGTTTGGTAGATGAAAAAATGATTGTAAAAGAAATGATAACTAGCATTAAGAGAGCTGGAGCAGATATAATAATTACTTATTTCGCCAAGGATTTGGCAAAATGGATTTTAGAAGAAAAGGTTAAATAAAATTGAGAGAATAGTAATTTAATATAGATATTCCAGTTGAACAATTAATTTATACACATCAAAAATCCCTAGAAGCATCGGATATTTTGAGATGTATAAATTAAGCTTAACTTTGGGAAATCTATATATTTACTTTGAATTAAAGGGTGAACTATTCTTGTAATGTATATATTAGGGAGGTAATTATATGAATTTTTTAAAATCTGAGAAAGCCTTTGAAGAAGCAAAAAGGTATATTCCAGGGGGGGTAAATAGTCCTGTAAGAGCCTTTAAATCTGTTTCTGTTAACCCTCCATTTATAAAAAAGGGTAAGGGTTCAAGGATATATGATATAGATGATAACATGTATATTGATTATGTTGGTTCATGGGGACCTTTAATTTTAGGTCACTGCCATGAGCAGGTTATGGAGGAGTTAAGAAGGGTATTAGAAACAGGGACAAGCTTTGGGGCTCCCACTGAGAAGGAAACCGAGCTTGCAAAGCTAATATGTGAGGCTGTACCATCCGTGGAAATGGTTAGAATGGTTAACTCAGGGACGGAGGCTACTATGAGTGCCCTAAGACTTGCCAGGGGATATACTAAGCGTGATCTTATTGTAAAATTTATAGGTAACTACCATGGCCATTCCGATAGCTTATTAGTTAAAGCAGGGTCTGGGGCACTAACCCATGGGGTTCCCGATAGTCCAGGAGTACCGGCGGATATTGTAAAGAATACTATATCAGCAAAATACAACGATATAGAGGGAATGAAAAGTATTTTTAAGGCCCATGGAAATAATATAGCTGGGGTGATTATTGAGCCTGTTGCAGGAAATATGGGGGTAGTACCAGCAACTCAAGAGTTTATGGATTTCCTAAGAAATATCACTAAGGAATATGGTTCACTGCTTATTTATGATGAAGTGATGACAGGCTTTAGGGTTGCTTTTGGTTGTGCCCAAAGCCTTTATAATATAGTTCCTGATATTACATGCTTTGGTAAGATAATAGGAGGAGGACTTCCCGTAGGAGCATATGGTGGACGAAGGGACATTATGTCTAAGATGTCCCCGGCTGGACCTGTTTACCAAGCGGGAACTTTATCTGGAAATCCCTTGGCTGTTGCTGCGGGCTTGACTAATTTAATAATATTAAGGGATAATCCTAAAATATATGAGGATTTGGAAGTGAAATCAAAGCTTCTTGAGGAAGGTTTTAGAAAAAATTCAGAGGAAATTGGAATAAAAACGGTATCCAATAGAGTTGGGTCAATGCTATGTACGTATTTTACTGATGAAGAAGTAAAGGACTATGATTCGGCTGTAAAGAGTGATACAGATAAATTCACTAAGTATTTTGAAGAAATGCTAAAGCAAGGAATTTATTTAGCTCCATCACAATTTGAAGCTTCTTTTGTTTCAGCCTCCCATACTATAGAAGACATAGAAAAGACTATCAAAGCTAATTACAATGCTCTAAAGAAGCTAGTATAAATAGCATTGTGACATTTTTGATAGTTGTAAAATGTACTTTTAATTAATATACTTATAAAGTAAATCTTAAACCATAATTCGGAGGTATGAAATGATAATCAAAGCAATTATTCTAGGAATTATTGAGGGTTTAACTGAGTTTTTACCGGTTTCCTCCACAGGACATTTAATTATTGCGAATAGGTACTTGAATTTTACAGGGAGCTTTGCTAATGCCTTTGCAGTAGTTATTCAAGTTGGAGCTATATTTGCAGTAGTGCTTTATTTTAAGGATAAAGTGTTCCCAGAGTTTGGTAATAAAAGAAGAATGGCAGAGTATATATATCTATGGACAAAGGTAGTAGTTGGTGTTATTCCGGCAGTAATTTTGGGATTGTTATTCGATGATTATATTGAAGAACACTTCTTTAATCCCACTACAGTTGCAGCGGCTTTAATTTTTGGAGCTATTCTGTTGCTTTTAGGAGAAAGGGGTCAAAAAAAAGCAAGGGTGATATCTGAAAAACACATTTCATATAAGCAAGCCTTTATAGTAGGTATAGCTCAATGTATGGCACTTTGGCCAGGAATGTCACGTTCAGCATCTACAATAATCGGAGGACTATTTGTTGGATTTTCAAGAAAGGTTGCAGCAGAATTTTCCTTCTTCCTAGCTATTCCAACACTAATTGGAGCGGCTATTCTAAAGCTATTCAAAATGGGTTTAGACTTTACAAGCTACGAATGGCTTGTATTAGCAGTAGGAACCTTTGTTTCCTTTGTGGTGGCATACTTTGTTATCGCCTTCTTTATGAACTATATAAAAAAGAGAAAGCTGTCACCCTTTGCATACTATAGAATAATTCTTGGGATCATAGTTTTATTAGCAGTATAGATTAAAAGAGTAAAAAGTGTCTAGAGACGCTTCAGATTGTTGACCAAGTCAACAAGATGGCAGGCTGCCTAACAATTCGAAGTTCGAGGTGTGCTGAAACCGAGAGGCCGTAGCGTATACAGACATACGTAAGGGTTCTTGGCCTAGGCAACAACGAAGAAATTCGGGTTTGTCAACAGCCTGAAGCGTCTAGGGGCGCTTTTACTTTTCTAAACATATAGACAAGATTTTGGATCTAAAAGAGAGACTACAAAACTTGGAACGTAGAACCTGCAACTAAAATACGTCCATAGACCCATTTGACTTGGAGGATAGAATAGAAATGAAAAAAATTAAACTAAGAACTCTAATTATGATTTCCTTATCGGTTCTAATAATACTTTTTGGGGCTCGTCCTTTTTTAGAGAAAAAGCTTGATAAATTAGATATTTTTGATAATGGAGAGTATTTAGTTAATTTTATTGATAACTCAGATGTTAGAATTAAAATGAATAGCTATGCTAAAAGAATTATTTCTCTTTATCCAGCACACACAGAGAATTTGTTTTCTTTAAATTTAGATAAGGAGATTATAGGGGTGAGTAAAGCTGATAACTTTCCCTTAGGAGTTCTCAAAAAGAAAACCTATGATTACGAAGGTGATCCTGAAAAAATTTTGGGGGCAAATCCAGATTTAGTTTTAATTACTCCATTTATTGAAAAAGAAAATCCCGGGTTTGTTAAAACCCTAAGGAGAGCAGGAATTAATGTTGTTTCTTTATACCCAATGGATTTCAAAGATTTTTCCCATTATATAGAGACGTTAGGCATACTTACGGGAAAGAAAAATACAGCAAAGATATTAGTACAGAACTTCAATGGACAAATACAAGAAATCGAAGCAATGACTAAGGATATAGACAATAGAGTCAAGGTGTTTTTAGAGACATCTGAAATAGAATATGACACAATACTTCCTAACTCCTTTGCCGCAAAGGCTATGGAACTAGCTGGAGGAACTAATATAGCAGGAGATGCATCAAAGGTAGATGATAGGGTTCCAATTGCTTCTTTTGGCAAAGAGAAGCTTCTAGATAATGCAGATAATATAGATATCTATCTATCCCAAAGAGGGGGAACCTTCTCTGGGGGAAATACTCACTCCATATTAATAAGACCTGGCTTTGATAAAATAAAGGCTGTTAAAAACATGGATATTCATAATATCCACGAGAGACTTGTATTTCATCCTACCTTAAGATACATCAAAGGAGTTAAGGAACTTTGCAGAATCTTTTATCCAGAAATCTTTGATGATATAAATCCTTATGCCTCTGAAAATTACATGCCACGAGGATTGCTGGCAGAAGTCCTAATAAAATATGCCCATAAAAGTATTTTTGTGCCTACATCAAAATATTATAAAGGTGAATATGAGGTACATGTATACGGATTTTTTGAGGACGTGCCATTAGATCACGAGAGATTTGATTTTATTGAAACCGCTGTTTTAGCTGGATACATTGATAGCTTCAAGGTTGATGATTTAGAAATGTTTTATCCTGAAAAACATGTAACTCGGGATGAACTGGCTAAGGCGGTTTACCTTTTAGGGGATATATCCAAGAAAAAATTTCATAAACCCATAAAGGATTTGGATAAAATAGAAAATAAGAAAATAGTACAAGCTTTAGTGGATAATAGCATATTTGAGCTTAAGGATGGATACTTTTATCCTAAGGAATATGTGAGTATAAATGAAGTTATAAGAGTTCTTTATAAATTACAATAAGGGGGATATGGCAATGATAGAAATAAAGGCTGTTAGCAAGAGCTATGGAGACGTAAAAGCCGTAGATAACGTATCCCTTACTATCCCTAATGGAACTTTTATGGGGCTGCTTGGGCCTAATGGAGCAGGTAAAACGACCTTAATAAGAATGCTTCTTGGATTGATAGACAACGATGAAGGAAGAATAATGATTGCTGGAAAAGATGTTAGTAGGGATAATAATAGCTTGAAAAAAGAAATCGGTGTAGTCCCTCAGCATATTAATTTAGATAAGGAATTATCCGTAAAAGAAAATCTAATGTTCTCGGGAATGTTATATAAAATGCAGAGAGCATTAATAAAAGAAAGAGTAGATGAGCTACTGGAAATCATGGGACTAGTAAAAGCTAAGGATAGGGTTTGTAAGCATTTATCTGGAGGAATGAAAAGAAAGCTTATGATAGCCAAGGCGTTGATACATGATCCCAAAATTATTTTCTTAGATGAGCCCTCAGTGGGGATAGACCTAAAGGCTAGAAGAGAGATTTGGGATATATTAAAAAGAATGAATAGTGAAGGTAAAACCATGCTAATGACAACCCATTATATTGAAGAAGCAGAATATTTATGCGGTAAAGTCTCTTTAATGAATAACGGGAAGATATTTTATTGTGATACACCTGGTAATTTGATAGAAACAATAGGAAGATATACTGTAGAATATTTTAAAAACTCCTTGGAAACAAAATTTAGGTATTTTAAAACCTTAGAGCTTGCTAAATACTTTGCTAATGAAATCAATGATAAATATACCATAAGAGATACTACCCTAGAAGATGTCTTTTATAGCTTTGCAAATAGGATGGTGGAATAAGTGGAAGTATTAACGATTTTATGGAGAGAATATGTATTTTTCAAAAGACGATTTTGGAAAATTACCAGTGCTTTAATTATATCGCCATTATTATATATTATAGCCTTTGGATGGGGAATAGGTGAAAATTTAGTTGTGGAAGGCAGTAGTTATATGTATTATATTATACCGGGGATAGTAGCACTAACAACGATGCGGTCAAGCTTTGGAGCCATATCCATGCGTGTTAGCGTATCAAGATTACACGAAAAAAGCTTCGAATACTATCTCATTTCACCTATTAGCATGTATATGCTTACATTAGGACATATTTTATCTGGAGCCCTAAGAGGTATGTACTCAGCCCTCATTATACTTTTAATATCCCTTGTTTTTGGTATTGTAATCAAAATAAACTTTCTTTTTATATTTATTTGCTTTCTAAATAGTTTATTATTTGCAGGCTTAGGTTTCTTTGCTGCCATGATGATAAATACCCACTATGATATGAACAGGTTTACAAGCTTTATTATAAATCCCATGTCATTTTTATGTGGAACTTTCTTTTCTTTAAGAAAAATGCCCTATATGATTAGAAGCTTCATTGAATTTTTACCCCTCACACATTCCACAAGAACGCTAAGAGCTATTGCTTTAAATGGAAAAGTGGAAGGGTTTTCGATTTTGATAATTATTGTATACGTTATAATTTTTTATATATTAAGTGTAAGGGTATGCTATGAAGAAGTGGTGTAAATGAACTAAAAATGTTTAGAGATTTAAAAACTAAAATGGATAAGAGGGTGAGTACTGTCTATGGAAAAGGTTTCATTAGTAAGATGTGAGGATTATAAATATGATTTAATAAAAAAGTCAATGAATGAAAGCTTCAAAAACTTGGGTGGGATTAGTCGGTATATTAATCCTGGAGATAGGGTTTTGCTTAAACTTAATTTACTGATGAAAAAAAGACCGGAAGAAGCAATAACTACACATCCTATGTTTGTTAAGGCATTGGCTGAAATATTAATAAAGCACGGAGCAGAGGTTATCATTGGAGATAGCCCCGGAGGACCCTTTAACGAAAATATCTTAAGAGGAATCTATAAAGTTTGTGGTATGGAGGCTGTAGCCAATGAAGTAGGAGCTAAATTAAATTTCAACACTAATTCAATGGATATTAAAAATGAAGATGGTCTAATTTTAAAGAAAATAAGAGCTATTGAGGTTCTAAATCAAGTAGATAAGGTTATATCGGTATCAAAATTAAAAACCCATGGAATGATGATGTTTACAGGTGCTGTAAAGAACATGTTTGGCATAGTTGCAGGACTTGAAAAAGCAGAGTACCATGTAAGGATGCCAGAGGTTTATGACTTTTCAAATGCTTTAGTAGATATATGCCTAGCTGCAAAGCCAGTTCTATCCTTTATGGATGGTATAATTGGTATGGAAGGTGCTGGTCCCAGTGGGGGTGACCCCAGAAAAATAGGGGCAGTCATAGCTTCTTCCAGTCCCTATCACTTGGATGTGGTAGCTACTTCTATCATAGGTCTAAAGCCTACTAAGGTTCCTACTATAGAAAGATGTGTAGAAAGAAAATTATGTAAGGGCAATCTAGAGGATATAGGATTAGTAGGCGAAGGTATAGAAAAGTTTATAATTAAAGATTTTGTAGTTCCAGAAATAAGAAGCTTAGATTTATTAGAAGGAAAACTTCCAAAATTTTTAAGAGATATTATAAGTGGACTAATGCAGCCTAAACCAGTATTTATTCATGAAAAATGTGTGGGGTGCAGGGATTGTGCAAATAATTGTCCTCCAAAGGTGATTAAAATGATCGACAATAAACCCGTGGTGGCGTTAGATGGATGTATAAGGTGTTTTTGTTGTCAAGAGCTGTGTCCAGTAAAGGCTATTGATATTCACCGTCCATTACTTATGAAGCTGTTGGCAAAGTTGTAAGACTATGATTGTATATAAATAACGACAATAATAAATACTATTATCATAAGAAATTTTAGGTGGTGATAGTGTGAAGATGTACAGAAGGATAAAAACACCAATTGTGGCTATAATGAAGGATGAAAATGAAGAAGATTCATTAACCAAGGCTTTAAACCTACTTCCCATGGAAGAAATTATAAAGGCTGGAGATATGGTGGTAATAACGCCTAATTGGGTAAAGGATAAGCCTCCAAATACGGGGACAGTGGTAGGACCAAATACTTTACAAAGACTTATCAGGTATATTAAGGGCTTTAAACCGGCAAAAATTGTTATTGCTACTGGTTCTGGAGGTGATCCAACACCTACAGTTATGAAATCAGTAGGGTATGACAGCATAATTAATAAAGAAAAGGTTGAATTTATCGATTTAAACTTTGGGCCCTATTCAAGCTTGGTATTAAATCACCAATATATACATGAAACTCAAATAAATAGCTTGATCGACAATATGGATGTACTCATTTCTTTTACCCAGCTAAAACATCATGAAGAGGCTGCTATGAGTGCAGGAATTAAAAACATAGCACTTGGATGGCCACCCGCAGAAATACATGGGTTTCCTAAGAAAAAACTGGGAATACACGAGGATTTACATGGTTTTATAGTATCAATGGCAAAAAAAATACCTATAGATATAACTATTGTCAGTGCTGATAAAGCTATGATAGGTACAGGTCCTTCTTCAGGCATATCCGTAGATAGTCAAGGATTAATCCTTGCTGGTACAGACCCCGTTGCTGTAGATACCATCGCGGCTAGATTTCTTGGTTTCTTACCACAAGCCGTTTATTATTTATACATGGCATATAAGGCTGGTATTGGAGAAGCTAGACCAGAGAATATGGAGCTTAGAGGAATAAGTTTAGAAGAGGCAGAAAAACATTTTAGCTTGTCAGCTTATAATAAAGAAATAGCTATAGATGAAGTATCAATAAAGGATATTCATGGTAGTCAATAAATTAAAATATCTACCTAAATTCCTATATTAATTTTATATTAAGGTTGTTAAATTCTTTTAATTAGGGTATTAATATATTAGTTTAATTGAAATTCACATCATTTCTGAGATTTTATGATATAATATCTTATGATCTACTCAAGATGGATAAGAACTTTGAATGATTGAAAACAAAAGATGTAAGGCGTAAAGAAGATATAATAAAGGATCATGACTAAATTTTATTATAACACTAGATAAGCTTGGTCATTTTCACTTAAAAGAATGAATAATATTTATTGGAGGGATATAGTTGAAGGCTGAATACATAAATCCATTTATACAAGCTAGTAAAGAAATTTTAACACAAATGACTCATATGAATTTTCAAGTAGGAAAACCAACTCTTAAATCGTCTCCATTTGATGCTAATGATATTATCATTTTAATTGGGATAACGGGTGATATTAAGGGACAAGCTATTCTGAGTTTAGATGAGGCTATGGCATTAAATGTGGTATCAAAAATGATGGGCGGAATGGAAATTACTATGCTAGATGATATTAGTAAAAGTGCATTATCTGAGCTTGGCAATATGATCCTAGGCAATTCAGCTACACTACTATTTAATAGTGGGATAAAAGTTGATATTACTCCTCCGACCCTAATGATCGGGAATAATTTATCTGTTTCATCCAACCAGATGGAAGTGATAAGTGTACCCCTAATAGCGGATGAATCTGTAATTGAGCTTAATATATTTATAAAGGAGTAATTTATATGGCAATAAACCTAGTACTTTATCAACCAGAAATACCTCAAAATACAGGGAATATAGCTAGAACATGTGCTATAACGGGGAGTAGATTACATCTAATAAAACCATTAGGATTTTCCATAGACAATAAGCATTTAAAAAGAGCTGGATTAGATTATTGGAATCTATTAGATATCAGTATTTATGAGAACATAGAAGAGCTTTTCTCAAAATATCCAGAAGGAAACTTTTATATTTCCACTACAAAGGCAAGGAAGAATTATTCTGATGTAAAATATGTGGATGAATCCTTTATAATATTTGGCAGGGAAACTGCTGGGCTTCCTAAAGAAATTCATGAAAAGTTTAAGGAGACTTCTATTAAAATTCCTATGATCAATAATCCAAAGGCAAGATCTTTAAATCTTTCTAATTCCGTTTCTATAGTAGTGTACGAAGCTTTACGACAGCTTGAATTTCTAAATATGCTTTAACATGTACTTGGAACTCTCTATAAAATCAACAAAAAATCAACTTTAATTTTACATTTAACATAGATTTAACAAAACCCTGTGTCGAATATTGTATCATATATAATGTGTTTTTAATATATGTATAAAAATGTAGAAAAAGGAGGTCGACACGTGGAAGTAGCTTTTGGTCTTATTGGGGGATTAGGATTATTCCTATATGGAATGAATGTTATGGCTGCGGGACTAGAAAAATCTGCTGGGGATAAACTGAAAAGATTTATTGAAATATTGACTAGTAATCGTATTATGGCTGTAATTGTTGGAGCCCTTGTAACAATGGTTGTACAAAGTAGTAGTGCTACAACAGTAATGGTTGTAGGTTTTGTTAATGCAGGTGTTATGAAGCTTACTCAAGCAGTAGGAGTTATTATGGGGGCCAATATAGGGACAACTATTACGGCACAATTGGTTTCATTTAAATTAACTAAAATTGCTCCCGTTGCCGTAGGAATAGGTGTTGGAATTTGGATATTTTCTTCCAATAGAAAGGTAAAGACTTTTTCTGAAATTATTATAGGTTTTGGTATATTATTTTTAGGTATGGATATGATGAAAAATGCTGTAGAACCATTGAAGGGATATGAAGGCTTTACAAATCTTCTTCGCAGCTTTGGAAATGATAATATATTTGATAAGACTTTGGCGATTTTTGCTGGATTTGGTATAACGGCTATCTTGCAAAGTAGTAGTGCCACTACCAGTTTGCTTATTGCGTTAGCTAGTAAAGGCTTATTACCTATATCTTCAGCTTTTCCAGTATTGTTAGGTACCAATATTGGGACATGTGTTACTGCAATGATTTCCAGTGTTGGAGCGAATAAAACTGCTAAGAGAGCAGCTTTAGCCCATTTATTATTTAATGTAATAGGTACTGTGCTATTTGTTATATTCTTGGCTAAGCCTACTTTATGGGCGGTTACTAAATTATCCGTTGCACCTGAAAGACAATTGGCTAATGCCCATACATTGTTTAATATTGCAAACACCCTACTATTGCTTCCTTTTGCTTCATTACTGGTATATGTGGTTAATAGAGTTATACCCTATGATCCAGATGAAGAAAAGGAAATTCAAGGTATTAAATATATTGATGATAGGATATTAGAAACTCCATCAATTGCAATTGGTCAAGTTATTAAAGAAGTATTGCATATGGGAAATGTTGCCTTAGAATCCTATAATAGCTCTATAAAGGCATTCTTTGAAAAAAGTGAAAAACATGCTGGAGAAACCTTTAAAGTTGAAAAGATTGTTAATGAAATGGAGAGGGAAATCGCAAGCTATCTATTAAAGGTATCCAATACTGAGGTCTCTTCTAAACAAAGGGAAATGATTGAAGGATTATTTAATACTATCAATGATATAGAAAGAGTTGGAGACCATGCCGATAATTTAGCAGAGCTTGCTATGTATAGAATAGAGAATAAATTGAACTTCTCTGATAAAGCATTAGAAGAACTAAGAACTATGCATGAACGAGTAGTTAAATCATATAAAGAAGCATTGACTGCCTTAAAGTCAGGGGATATACAAGCAGCTCAAAGAGTTATAGAAAGGGAAGGCGAAATAGATTTAATGGAAAAAAATCTTCGTGCAAATCATATTGGAAGATTAAATAAACAACAATGTATCCCTGGATCGGGAGTAATATTCTTAGATATTATAAGTAATCTTGAAAGAATTGCTGACCATGCATCAAATATAGCTTTGGCAGTTATGGATTACAATAGAAAATAGCTATTGTTGATATTGGCAAAGAATCTAAGACAAAGGATTCTTTGCCATTTTTAGTTTGATCTCAATAAATCAACTGGTTTATTCTTGTGTAATTTAACAATAAGTTGTAATATTTTTGCAAGAAAAATTACGTGCTATAATAGTTGTTGAAAGGTGATAAAATGGGAATAAAGATATTGACAGATAGTGTTGCCGATGTCCCAGATAAGCTTGTTGCGGAATTAGGGATTGAAGTAATGCCTTTAACCGTAAATTTTGAAGATGGATCATATAGGGACGGAATAGAAATTACAAAGGATCAGTTTTATGCTAAGCTTTCTAAGGCTCAGAAACTGCCTACTACTTCTCAAATAACTCCTGGAGAATTTATTAATGTATTTGAAGCTTTCACAAAGGAAGGTAATGAAGTTATTGCTATTTTAATGTCGGCTAGACTTAGTGGAACCTATAATTCAGCCGTAGTTGCTAAAGATTATTTAGATAAGGAAAATATTACAATTATTGATTCGGAATATGTAACGTTTCCCCAGGGCCTTATAGTTATAGAAGCCGCTAGGATGGCATTAAAAGGATATTCTAAATCAGAAATTATTGATAGAGTAAATTATATGAAAAAAAATATGCAGTGTAAGTTTATCATTGAGGAGATAGAATATTTAAAAAAAGGTGGGAGACTTACTCCTAGCCAAGCTTTGATTGGAAAACTATTAAATATAAAACCAATTTTAACTATGAAAGACGGAGAATTGATATATGATAATAAGGTTAGGGGTAAAAAAAAGGCCATAAAGTGGGTAATAAATTGGATTGATAAGAATAATTATTACTTAGAAGAAAAAACCGTTGGACTATTTCATTCAAATAGCTACGATTTTTTAATGGATTTGCGTAAAGAATTAATTTCTAGTATAGATATCAATGAAATTATTGAAACCAAGGTAGGGGCAGTAGTAGGGACCCATGCTGGACCAGGATGTATAGCCATCGCCTTTGTAAAATAACAAAATATTTGGGAGTGAGATTATGATTAAAACTAAATTGATTGCCGATAGCTTGTCTGATATTCCTAAAACTATTGCTGATAAGTTTAATATATCAGTTTTGCCTTTAACTATTAGGTTTAAAGAAGAATATAGGGATGGAATTGATTTGACGCCCGATGAGTTTTATAAAAAATTAGAAGAATATGATGAAATTCCTCAAACATCCCAAGTAACACCGATAGCTTTTAAAAATGCAATTGAAGATGCCTTTGATGAAGGCTATGATAATATAATTATCATTAATGGATCCGGTGGTGTGAGCGGAACCCACCAATCTGCATTGATTGCCAAGGAAGAGGTGGGGAAGGATAATATATATGTTTTCGATTCAAGATCCCTTGCCTATGGATGTGGTATGATTGTTGTTGAAGCAGCAAAAATGGCTTTGGAATCTAAACCCTTAGATGAAATTCTCCATAGAATAGAAAAGATGATAGAGGGTGCCCAACAGATTTTTTCTGTGGACACTTTAAAATATTTACATAAAAATGGTAGACTTAGTACCGGGAAAATGGCTTTAGGAACTTTGTTGAATGTAAAACCAATTTTGGCTATTGTCGACGGCAAGGTTGAGCCCATTGATAAAGTCAGGGGAAACAAAAAATTACATAAGGGTCTAATAGAGCTTTGCAAACAAAAAGGTTTGAAAAGTGGTATGCAGATAGGTTTAGGCCACGCTTCAAACCCCAAGGGACTATCGAAGCTCAAGGAGCTAATAGAACAGGAGATTAAGCCATCAGAGATTGTGGTAACAGATGTTGGCTGTACAATTGGAACCCATACTGGAGCTGGTGTGTTAGCAATTTATTTTATTTCAGAATAATTTAAGCAAAAATAAAAAATATAAATTTGATTAATAATGTTATTGTAAATCTTTTATCAATGTTATATAATGATTATAAGAAAAAGTAATGAAAAATCTTAAAGCATTCTAAAAATTAATATATTTTACTGGATGAAGGGTTCGGAAGAGAGTCATTTTAATGGCCGCCGAAGGTATAAATTGTAATGATGCCCATTACAGCTAAATTCTCAGGCAAAAGGACCGTACCTAGACAGTACTCTGGAAAGCTATTTTTAGCACCGAAGGAGCAATTTCATCTCTGAAAGAATCTCTCAGGTATAAGACAGAGGAGCAGTTGGCATATGTTTATTTGCCATTGCTCCTTTTTTGTGTGTATAGTATTGAAGATTATAGTCTATAGCTTATGATATTAGAATCACCATAACTTATTAAAAATTTTTATAATTTTCTTGTGGATGTTAAAAATAATATTAACCGCAGTAAATTTGTTATTTTTTTATCGATGCGATAGTTAGAATTGATTTATATTAAATATATACATTAGTGGGTATAAAATGAAAAAATATAATTAAATGAGTAAATTGCATAATTATCTTCTGTAGAAATTATCTATTATGTATGTTTTTAGAATCTGAAGAGGCATATCCATGGATTATGTAATTCTTCAAAGTGATTATTATGTAATTTTCTCAAATAAGAGTGTAAATTACTTTTGGGGTGAGAAATTTGAAAAAAACAATAATAACCAATAATGTTTTAGTCAATGATAAATATAATGGCAAAATGGATATAGTATATCTAGATGATTTTAGCTATCTAGATGTACTAACATTTGTTAGGGATAAGGTACATAAAGGACACCAGCTTTTGACCCATCCTTTATCCGGTAGTGTAAAGCCCAATGAAACACCCTATAAGTCCGTTGTAATAAGCATAGATGAAGGAAGCTTGGACATTGAATCCTTAGAAATAATAGAGGAAAGTATTAATGTAGCTAAAAAATTTATTGATGGTAAAAAAACTCCAAAATGGACTGAAGAAATTTTAGACGATTTTAAACTTATTGATTTCAACTTAATAGATGGAGCCATTCAAAGTATGAATCAGTTCTATTAATTGAGCAAATTGTATAATTATGATCCTTAATTAAAAATTATTAAAAATATTAATTAAATAATAGGGAGGTTTTAAAGTGGAAAATGTATATGACATTATAATAATTGGATGTGGACCAGGTGGTCTTGCAGCGGGATTATATTCTGCCCGTGCTAAAATGAAAACCCTTATCTTAGAAAAGGGTAAGACAGGTGGACAGATTGTGACTACAAATGAAGTAGCTAACTATCCTGGATCAGTTAGAGAAGCCACTGGACCAAGTCTTATAGCGAGAATGGTAGAGCAAGCTGAAGAATTTGGAGCTGAAAGAAAAACAGATGCA